>CAZCKQ010000054.1:0-9927 GCA_964499315.1 uncultured Eubacteriales bacterium
GGGAAGAAAATATATGAAGGCAATGCCGGAGGTATAACCTACATCGATGCGGGCAAGAATCACACTCTGGCTATAATGCGAGACGGCAGCCTCTGGGCCTGGGGATCAAATGCAGACGGGCAGCTTGGAGACGTCGCAGGCGGCCATCAGGCAACACCGCTCAAAATCTTGGACGATGTTATCTCCGCCAGTGCGGGAGAGGCACACACCATGGCGATTAAAAGCGACGGCAGCCTTTGGGCTTGGGGATTAAATGCAGATGGTCAGCTTGGAGACGGGACAATGGACAATCATAATACCCCGGTTAAAATCATGGATAACGTTGTCTCTGTCAGTGCTGGAAATGCATTTACCATGGCGATTAAGAGCGACGGCAGCCTCTGGGCATGGGGAAAGAATAATTACGGTCAGCTTGGAGACGGTACAAAAGATATGAAAAACACTCCGGTTAAAGTCATGGATAACGTTGTCTCTGTCAGTGCAGGTGGTTATCACACGATAGCGATTAAATCCGACGGCAGTCTCTGGGCCTGGGGAGAAAACGGTTCCGGGCAGCTTGGAAACGGAACAAGGGTCACTCAGATAACCGCTGTCAAGGTTATGGATAGCGTTGCTTTTGCCAGTGCGGGAAGCTTTCACACCATGGCTGTCAAAACCGACGGCAGCCTCTGGGCCTGGGGCTCGAGTAATCACGGTGAACTTGGCAATGGCGCCAGAGGGAGCGTATCGTTGAACTCGCGGTCTGTTCTCCCCGTTGAAATCATGGATGAGGTTGTATCGGTCAGTTCAGGTGAGAATCACACGATGGCAATCAGGGCTGATGGAAGCCTCTGGATATGGGGTTCAAATGAAAACGGCCAGCTTGGCAACGACGGCGAAGGAAATTCTAATGTCGTTTTCGAAATAATACAAAATCTTCCTCTGAAAATTATGGATGGCGTCACCTTCGCCGAAGCAGGACATGAATGCTCCATGGCGGTTAAAAGCGACGGCAGCCTCTGGGCATGGGGATCTAATGCAGGTGGCAAGCTTGGTAACGGCGGCGGAGGGAACAGTACAGTTCCTGTAGCAATCAGCGATTATTTCACGCTTACAGACTAATGAGTGTTGATACCATGTATCAGTTTAGGAAAAGGCCTCCCATGCAGGAGGCCTTTTCCTGTTGCATCATATGCTCCCCCTGCTCATATATTTAAGTAGCAGAGGGTGAAGCTGATCAACTGGAAGAAAGATGGTTACTCTATTTAAGGTAATATCATTCAAGCACCTGATAAGGATTGCAATTGCAGTCTTTGCATTATTGATACCGCTTACGGCCCTATTAACCGCTTTAGTGGTTAATAGAGGGCACTCTGTATATAGTCATTCGGGAATTGTTAATAGTCATTCGGGAATCGTTGAAATTTTTGATATAGACAATGAACAGGTAGTGAAGAAAGTGCAATCGACCCCGGCAATACAGAGCGAAGTAAAGAATTTTCTTAATGGAATAACAAGCATTTACGCCAAATTCAACCCTATCCCCCAAAAAGGCTTTATGGTAAAAATCCCTTTGGAGCCGACTGTTCAAGTCAGCAATGAGTGGCTGGATACTTGTGTAGATGAAGTAATAATTATCTTTCCGGAACATGCGTTTCCATACTTAATGGTCTTTGAAGACGGGATAAGGCCTCTTGTATTTACCTTTGCAGGCAACACGGATGCCTTGCTCAAACATCTGGATTACTTCCAAAAACAATGCAACCAATCGCAGGATCAATTTCTCACGGATTCTATACCCCAGACTGATCCAATACCCCAGACTGAATGGAGCAAACTGAATTATCAGGAAAGAGAGTATTTTTTAGAGAGAATAATTATGATCAGCTATGCGCCTCAAATTAAAGAAGCAGTCGATAATTTTTATGAAGAACCCAAAGGTTTTGATTTGGTACAAATCTCAGATGTTAAGGCAGTAGGACCTTATACGTATGAAATGAAAATTGAAATATCGACATATGCCGGGGCACATAATCCGCCTTATGGATTAGATACTCTGACAGTACGCTTTAATAGCTTATGTGATGGAAAAGTAGTTGATTTTGAACATAAGGAAGCGTCTTAATGGTAATTTCGTTGGTGATTTCACTTAAACAGCTTGTAAAACCAGCAGCGGGGATTATATTAATATTGGCTTTAATAATTTCAGCATGGACGATATTCCTACATAAAACTAATAAATATGTAATAGGTGGCTTGATACATAGTGAAAACAGAATAGAGCAGAACTATTCACAGCCTGTAACCAATATATATGAATTTAAAGACTATGATGAAAGATTTCAAAGACCTTCAAAACAACCGGCTCTGAAATTGAAATATAGTTTTGATGATTTTAAACATGATGTATCTCATCCTCCTTATATCCTAAATGCTTTTGAAAGTCCTGAAGATGTAATTCAAGCTTACTATGCCATATTGAAAGAAGCTGCAAATATGGATGGACACTGTGGAGGGTGTGGCACTGTAGGAATGGCAAAGACACCTTTCCCATATGCCTATGACCTTTTAACTAATGAAACAAAGCAAAAAATTACCATAGATGAATATATTGCATCATTTCTTGGGGTTGGGCACACAACTTTATTAAAACTTATCCCAGCATATGCCCCGCTTGATACTCCAGAAAATATAAAATACCACTTAGTTGAAATTGAAATAATAACAGCTCCAAAATGTTCTGAAATTGATGGCAAAAAGAAACAGCCATCCTGTTTTTCTTACTATTATGGTCTGGTAACAACAGAATTGACTGATAATGAAGGATGGAAGATAAAAGCAGTAGATTATATCCCAGAAGATTTCTTGTGTGCCCCCTATCATCAATGGTACTGGGACAGTCCTGCTGTTGTTCAGATTATTTACGGAGATTGGTATAAACTGATTGATGGGATTGAAAAAGTTGATAAAGAAGATTCAAATATTAAGATCTATGCCAAAGGCGGGCATAACAAATACAGGTTTGATGTTGTAAGGCTTACAAATGGTGAGGATATCTTCATACATGAATACGTTTGGGAAAATGGCGAATGGAAAGAGGTTGAATATATTGCTGAACAAAATAAATATCAAAAATTTTACTACCCCTACATTATTTTGAATCGAGCAGTTGATATCGAATAAATATTGACTTTAAATGAAATTGATAAAGGGGATTTTAGTATGACAATGTTCTATTTAGTGAGGCATGGAGAAGCTACATATAATCCTGTTGAAAAAAGAAACTTTATTGGGCATGGCATAGAAATAATTTCAAAAGAGTTAGATATTGATATTGAGGTCGATGTTGATTTACATGAATGGCTTCCAGATAATACATTTATGTTTAGAACCTCAGAGGAAGCTATTGCATTATGTAATGATTTTAATTTGTGCAAAGGGGTCTATCCAAAAAATGAGGAAAGAAAATGGGAGACTATTGTAAGCATGAAAAATAGAATGGGAAGGGTTTTAGAAAAATATTATACTTTCAATAAGGTAATTGTTGTTTGCCATAAAATGGCCATTAGGGCTATTACAGGTATGGATATAGAAAGAAACATTAAAAATGGGGAAATTATTGAGTATTGCAATGGTAATAGGTGATTTGCAGAATATATAATCACTTTCTTTCAAATAATAGTTTAGTTGTAAATAAATCTTGAAAGGAAGGTGATGCCCATGACAACTAATTACAGAATGCCCAATAGATTAGCAAATGAAAAATCTCCGTATCTTCTACAACATGCATATAATCCAGTAAACTGGTTTCCGTGGAGCGAAGAAGCATTTGCGAAGGCAAAGGCTGAAGATAAGCCTGTCTTCCTATCTATTGGGTATAGCTGACATGGTTGCTTTTGAGAACTTGCCATTGGTGCCACGTGATGGAACGCGAGTCGTTCGAAGATGAGCGCATTGCCGGGATACTTAACGAGGGTTACATTGCGATAAAGGTTGACAGGGAGGAGCGCCCTGATATCGACCACATTTATATGACGGTCTGCCAGATGCTGACAGGCAGCGGAGGTTGGCCGCTGACCATATTTATGACGCCGGATAAAAAGCCGTTCTATGCGGCGACATACATCCCGCCTGATGACAGGTATGGAATGTTGGGCATCGACAAGGTGCTTTTCAAGATAGCCGATATATGGAAGACACGCCGGGAGAAGCTGATAGCGGTGTCTGAAGAGATCACGGGCGTCATCTCGGGAGACCGCGGCGGCACAGGAACAAAGCCCTCCAGAGATGCAGATAAAGGCGAAGACCTGCGCGAAGAAGCATTCGCCGGTCTTGCAGATATATTCGACAACTATTATGGCGGATTCGGCATCCAGCCTAAGTTCCCCACCCCGGTCAACCTATTTTTCCTGATGCGCTACGGGCATCAGGCACGCAACGGACATACGGAGCGTACCAGGCATAGCGAGCATGCCGATCAAGCCGTTGAGATGGTGATGAAGACGCTGGATTCGATGAGAAGAGGCGGGATTTTCGACCAGATAGGATATGGATTCTGCCGGTATTCCACCGACAGGAGATGGCTGGCGCCGCACTTCGAGAAGATGCTTTATGATAACGCGCTGCTTGCAATAGCGTATACTGAGGCCTACCAGATGACCGACGCCCGGGAGTATGCTGAGACGGCCAGGCAGATAATAGAATATATACTCCGCGACATGACATCAGAAGAAGGGGCTTTCTACTCCGCAGAAGACGCCGACTCGGAAGGACAGGAAGGCAAGTTCTATTTATGGTCCAAAGACGAGGTAATCCAAATCCTCGGCAGCGGTTCTGGCGAGAAATTCTGCAAGTATTACGGTATTACCGATAAGGGCAATTTCGAAGGCAGGAATATCCCCAACCTCATCGACGGGACTGTCCCGGCGGATGAACAGCAATCGATGGAAGAATGCCGCAAAAAGCTGTTTGCGGTCAGGGAGCAACGCGTCCATCCTTTTAAAGATAACAAGATACTCACTTCATGGAATGCGCTGATGATAGCCGCGCTCTCGATTGCCGGAAGGACGTTCGGCGAGAAAAGATATACTGATGCGGCGGCCAAAGCATGGGAATTCATCCAAAACAACCTCGTCCGTAACGACGGAAGGCTCTTGGCGAGATACCGTGACGGAGAGGCGTCATATCCGGCTTATGCCGATGATTACGCATTTCTCGTATGGGGATTGATCGAACTGTATGAGGCTGTATTCAATATATCATACATCGGGCATGCTCAAAGGCTTCTCGATGAAATGGTATCGTTGTTCTGGGATGATGCCGGCGGAGGCATGTTCTTTTATGGTAAAGACGCGGAGCAATTGATCGCGCGCCCCAAGCAATTCCATGACGGCGCGATGCCCTCGGCCAATTCGGTTTCGGCGTTTAACTTCATAAGGCTTGCCCGGCTGACCGGACGGCATGAACTGGAACAGAAGACCGAAGCCATAATGAAGTCGGCTATGCAGGAAATGCAGCATAGCCGGCACAGCCCATTGTCATACGTTTATATGGTATCGGCTTCAATGTACCTTGAATCGGGCGGCAGCAACATCATCGTGGCGTCGCCTCCCGACAGGAAGGGGCTGGACGCCATGCTGGAAAGCGTAAGGCATGGATTCAGACCTTTCACAACGACACTCGTCATAGATGAAAACGCCCGGGAGGATATCGGCAGGATAATCCCCATGATAAAGGATTATGGCTATATAGACGACAGGGCGGCCGCATATGTTTGTGAAGGTTTCACATGCAGACCGCCCGTATCGGACCCTCATGCCCTGAGGGATATCATCTGCTGAACTGTCAGCTCAGCGACGTTGCCGGCAATATTAAGCAGAGGCCCTGCGCGGTATGGACGAGCCGATCCTGTCTATGGCGCTCCGGACGCCGGGTATAGCCAGTATCACTATACAGATCACAAGATCCGGAAGAATATACGAGACATTGTACAGGAACGAGAATAGGAATACGTTCTGGTCCCCGGCATAACTTGCGAAAAACACGACGCCCGATATGAAATGGCACGCGAATCTGGCCAAAGCGCCGATGACAGAGCCGAGGAATATGTTCTTTCTGAAGAGGCCCGCCAGCCCGAGCAATGCAAATGCAAGCGGATAATCTAGCAAAAACTGCGCCCAGTGCACAAAGAAGGGCTCCTGAATATACTGCAGCATACCATAACAGAGCCCTGCGATCATACCCCACCTCGGTCCCGCCATAAACGCGAAGATGAACAGCGGAAGCATGCTTGCAATGGTGATAGAACCGCCGTTCGGGAATGAGACTATCTTCATGAAAGACAGTATGAAAGATGCGGCGATGGCTATCGCGCCGTACGCTATAAGCTTTGTATTGAAAATATTGCTGCTCTTCCTGCTTATTACAAAAAACACAACGGCAAGGATGACCAATGCGAGCAATGAACCGAGCGATCTCGGCTGCAGCAGCTTGCCCAGATATTCCTGAATAACAATTTCAAAACCTTCGAACATGAATCATAATCCCCCTTTAAATGTTATTAGCCTTCATTTTCGTAAGTAATTAAAAAAACCCTCTCCTGCTACGGATAAAGGGTTTCCATCGATTTCAAATACATCTGTCATCCTCCCTTCGCCGGTATTGTCCGTTTCAGGTTCCATGGGTCGGGATTTGCCAATCCCCTCTCAGCCGGTCTCTTTTTCTTTTCCTACCAGCTCCCCAGTCTGAAATTCAGTTTTCAACAGTCATTGGTATCAATTAGTATCAGTATAGCACAATAAACATCAGCAAACAACTATCACTGATACCTAATTCTCATATATGCTGGTATAACCGTACATGTAATGCACGTGTCCGTCGTTGAGCATTGTGATGCCCTGATAATAATGTGTGTGTCCGCCGCTGGTCCTTATATCCGGAGATGTATACAGGCAATACCGGTGTGTATGACCGTCGTTAAATGCTGTTTCGCCGTACATCAAGTGTATATGACCTCGGATATCAGGATTTATACTCGTCGTCCCCGAATAACGGTGTGTGTGTCCGTCATTTAGGGTTGTCTCCCCGGCATAATTATGGCTATGCAATTCTTGTGGCATATTAATCACCCGGATACAGCTTATGTATACCAGAGTATCTATGTTACTGTTTACACAGAAGAAATTGGTTAAGTTGTGGCTGAGTTTAAGGCGTGAAAAACACGATGCCCACGTTTTTTATGCCGGTCTGCTCGGCGACTCTTTCACATTTGGTCTTAAGCAGGAAGAATATCCGGCCTTTGGCTATGTCTTCCTCGTCGAGGGTTTCGAAATTGGCCTGGCCTTTTGAAATCACGAGAGTAGCGTTCTTGAGCCTGGAAAGCAATTCTTCGGATATTTTACAAAGAGGATTGCCGAGGTAATTCGACCCGTTAGTGATTACGGTGGTGATCTTGTCCATCCCGGTGTATATCGCATCCTCCATCAGCGCATCGTTCAGGATAGGCCCGCCCTTGACCACATAGAGGGTTTTTTTGCCCATGGCGTTCAACTCTTCGACCAGCAGTTTATCAAATACTATTTCGCCGGCATTATCGCCAAGGATTATGACTTCCTCCGCATCATCCAGCTTCTGTCTGAACATCTTAAAATCATCCCTTGCAAACCCGGCCTCCAGACTATGTCTCAGCCCGCCATGTATATCGTAGCTTCTGCTGATTCCAAGGTCTATGACATTACCCGACACACTCACCTTAAGCGCAGTCAGTAGCCTGTCATCCGGATCCGAACTGTCGACGATCTTCCTCAAATCGGCGTAAAGGGCGAGAGCGAGGTCATTCGAGGCCTTCTTGGCCTCTTTGTACGGATCCTCGATACCCATGAGCTCGTACGCGCGTAATATTGCAAGCGTTGAATTCCATGCAGGCGAATCGTTCTTGTCGTATGTCTTGACATCATCCATAACTATGTAAACTATTTCGTACATCTTGTCAGTGGGGATACCGGCAAACTCCATAGCCGAGACAATCTGTTTGAGATAGCAGTAAACGCAGTCAATCCTGGAACGCATTGTAAAAAAGTCCTCCTGAAGCAGTATTTCTTGTGAAGCACTGCTTAATATATTAGGGCAAATGCCTTCCATTATCAACTGCCAATTATTAAGGCTTCTCCAAGGAGCTGGCCCGCCGGATCTTGCCGGCGCCGAACCTGCGCCTTATGCCGTCGATCGCCTTCTCGAGCCGCTCCGCCTTATCTTTGCCGTATTTCTCCTTGCCGTATTCCGGTGCAGAATCTAATGAAGAATCAAATATCGAAGCCTGGAACAAGCCCCCTTCTTCGAGACCCCCTAGGGATATACCGATCAGGCGCACGGGTTTTTTATCATCCCAATTGTTTTCCAGCAGCCAGACGCCTGCGCTGATGATGTCCCGTGACAGATATGTAGACTTTATGGTTTTTTGCCTTGTTATGGATTTGAAATTACTGTACTTGATGACTATCGACACCGTACGCCCCGGCATTCCGAGACGTCTTGCCTCGGTTGCAACCTCTTCTGCAAGGTCTAAAAGGATGACCTTGGCACGGCCGATGTCGGTTATATCCGCCGGAAGCGTCGTCGAACGGCCCACTGACCTGCTCCCGTGGACGGGGAATTCCGTGACCGGAGAGTTATCTATCCCGTTGGCAAGACGATGCATTTCGCTGCCGTATTTGCCGAAGGCCGCTTCAATTACACGGATATCCATGTTGGCAATGTCGCCTATAGTGAAGACAGCCATCCCGGCCAGCTTCGCTGACGTCTTCCTGCCGATGCCGTACATGTCCCCGACGGGAAGCGGCCACATCTTCGAAGACACGTCTTCCGGCCACAGTTCGGTAATGCCCATAGGCTTCTTCATTTCACACGCCATCTTGGCAAGGAATTTATTTTCAGAAATACCGATGGAGCACCATAAATCAAGCTCGTCGAGGATATCCCGCATTATCTTGCCCGCAATTTCAAGCGGCTTGCCGTATAACGCCCCGCACCCCGTCAGATCGAGCCATGCCTCATCGATGCTGTTTTGCTGTATCACGGGCGTGTAGCGGGAGAAAATCTTCATCACTTCTCTGGATCTGGAGTCGTAATAATGATGGTCGGGCGGGACGAGGACGATATCGGGGCAAAGTTGCCGGGCTTCATGGATCAGCATCGTCGTCTTCACGCCAAACTTCCTTGCTTCATAATTCGCCGAAAGGATAATGCCCGAACGCCTCAGAGGGTCTCCCGCCACGGCGGCGGGCCTGCCCTTCAGGCCCCGGTCGCGGGCCGATTCGCACATAATGAAGAAGGCATTCATATCAACGAGGAATACTGTTCGCCTGTCCATTTTCACATTTCCTTATACCGGCCTGTTCGCGCCCCTGAATCGGGCAACAATATTCTTAATTATCGCAAAGTGCTCAAATTGATCGGTATTGTAAGTTACCTCCAGTTCCCTTGGCACTGAGATGACGCCGAGATCGCCGATTCCTTCGCCATATTGCCTGGATTCCAATACTTTTTCCTCACCGTTGGGGGTACGGACCCGGATCCAGATATATCCCGGAAAATTCTTCAGAGCTGCCTTCAGACCTTCTTCCGTCTGGATATCCCTGCCGTTCACGCCAAGGATGACATCGCCGCGTTTGACTCCGGCCATTTGCGCATAGCCTCCGTCTTGCACATCAAAGATCTTCAACCCTCTTTTTACTGATTTAAAAAGGAGCGTCCCCTTTTTTTCCTTATACCGCCCATAGAAAATCACAGCTTCGTGACCGGCAATGCATAACACAGCGCCAACCGCCTGCATTACCGGCGCCTCTCTTGCAAAATACGAAACAGCAAGGAGCACGGCGGCGTAAATCAGATTCAATACCGCGGTCTCGCGGGCCTTCTCGATCTGACTCGCATCCGGATCGCACAAGGCGA
>CAZCKQ010000055.1:0-9708 GCA_964499315.1 uncultured Eubacteriales bacterium
GCACCTTTTCTGTCAGTTTTATGTCTTTGACGTCAAACTTTATGAACGATCTTATATCGACGGTATTATTTCCAAGGACCCTTATCCTTTTGCCGTTCACATCGAGGTAAACCGAATTTATCCCGCAGTTCTGGATGGTCTCGGCATTTTTCCTGTCGATGATATCGCCTTTTTTCACAATTATATTACCGGTCTTGGGATCGGCAACATCGTCCGCGCTCATAAAACCGCTTATCCTTGCGGCAATGGATAATTTCTTATTGAACTTGTATATGCCGAATTTGGCGAGGTCATACCTCTTAGGATCGAAGAAGAGATTGTTCAATAGTGTCCTGGCGCTTTCAATCGTAGGAGGTTCACCGGGTCTCAGTCTTTTATAAATCTCGATTGTGCCTTCGTCTTTGGATTTCGTATTATCTTTTTGTAAGGTTGCAAGAACCCTCTCGTCATCGCCTATGACATCGATGATATCAAGATCCGATCCGTACCCAAGAGCGCGAAGAAGCACGGTTATCGGCAGTTTCCTCGTCCTGTCTATCCTTACCGAGATCACATCGTTTGAATCGGTCTCATACTCGAGCCAGGCTCCCCTGTTAGGGATGACCGTCGAGGAAAAGAGCTTTTTGCCCGACCTGTCAAGCTTTTCAGAGAAGTATATCCCGGGCGATCTGACCAATTGGCTGACAATGACCCTTTCAGCCCCGTTTATGATAAAAGTCCCGGTCTCCGTCATGAGCGGAAAATCACCCATGAATATATCCTGTTCCTTGACTTCCCCCGTCTCCTTATTAATAAGGCGCACCTTCACCTTTAACGGCGCGGAGTATGTGGTATCCCTCTCTTTGCATTCCTCAACGGAATACTTCGGATTTTCGTCAAGAGAATAATCACGGAATTCAAGGATCAGATTGCCTGTATAGTCCGTTATCGGGGAAATATCCCTGAATACATCCCTAAGTCCCTCATTAAGGAAATTCTCATAAGAGTTCCTTTGGACCTCAATCAGGTTTGGGATATCTAGCACTTCTTCAATCTTTGAATAACTTTTTCTGACCTTTCTGCCCAAAGACACGGGATGAACCATTTAAAACCACCTCATAGCATTGTATTATTTTAGGATGGGCATAAATCGGGCTTTGTTTTGCAAGAAGCCGGAAGGAAAGCTTAAACCAATTTTACCGTATTGACTTTGCTCTATTGCAGATAATACTAAATTCACTATAAATTCCCATCAGCTATATTATTGACTGTTATTGAGCAAAATATTCTATTGTGGTATAATAAAAAAGCACAAAACTACACAATACAACCTTTACGGATGTAATGCAGTTAAACATTCTAACATATCGTTATTTCGTTGTCAATTTTTTTTATACATATTTCCTATGCTATTATTTACCAATTAAAATGAAGCCTGCCCATATCCATACTTAATGATGAAACAGGGCAGGCGCTATATACATTTGGTTCGAAGGCGTATACCTGCCTTACTTTATTTCTATTGTTGCTCCGGTGTCCTGGAATTTCGCGGCAATCGCGGTTGCCTCGTCTTTTGATACATTTTCCTTAACATTGCTGGGAGCGGCTTCAACAAGGTCTTTTGCTTCCTTCAGACCTAATCCTGTTATTTCCCTGACAACTTTGATTACCTTTATTTTTTCAGGTCCGATTTCCTTAAGCACTACGTTGAATTCGGTTTTTTCCTCAGCTGCGGGTGCTGCCGCTGCCGCTGAGCCCCCGTTGGACTGTACGGCAACAACCGGAGCCGCGGCGGCCGATACGCCAAATTCGGTTTCCAATGCTTTTACCAGTTCGGATAATTCCATGACTGTCAGTGTTTTTACATCTTCAATCAATTTTGTGATTTTTTCGCTTGCCATTTTTAAAACCTCCATATAATTAAAAATTTTTACTTCTTCATGCGGATTGTTTTTGAGCTATTGCGTTCAGGGCAACAACCAAGCCCCTGATATTTGCGTTCAGGACATTGACCAGACCGGATATCGGCGCATTAAACCCGCCAAGCACTCTTGATAAGAGGACCTCCTTCGGCGGTAATGCCGCAAGGTATTTGACGCCGTTTACATCAACAGTCTTGCCGTCTACGATGCCGCCCTTAATACTGTACTTCTCGAACTTAGTGGAGTATTCAAGCAGGATCTTCGCGGGCATTACATAGTCAGTGTCGCTGAATGCCGCCGCTGTAGGGCCTTCCAGCCCATGCTCCGGATTCTCGAAGCCACATTCTTTCGCAGCGCGGATAAACAGGGTATTCTTGATGACCCTGTATTCCACTCCGGCTTTCCTCAGGGCATTGCGAAGCTGCGTGTCCTGTTCCACGGTAAGACCTCTGTAATCCGCTAATACGATGGATTTCGTGGATTTGAGCTTATTTATGAGTTCATCGACTACCTGTTTTTTTTGTTTCAGGCTTTTTTCACCCGGCAATTTTTCTCACCTCCGTCAGTAAAATTTTTAATAAAAATAAACCTCCGTATTGTACAGACAATACAGAGGCAAATTCCCATTTCCACACACTTGAATCATCAGGAATCATATGCTTTCGCCTCGGCAGGCGGCTCAGCCATTATACCCGGATGACCGCTCACCGCGATACACCCCGGAACCTGCTGTCTGTGGCACCCCGGTGTGCGTGTCACAAACCGGGATATTAATACTCAAATATATTACAATATATCACTGCATCATTCAAGTACCCTGAGCGGATTGACCTTGATGCCCGGCCCCATTGTCGCGGCAATTACTACGCTTTTGAGGTACTGGCCTTTCGAGGCCACGGGTTTGGCCTTGATTATGGCATCCATCAAAGTCCTGAAATTCTCAACCAGTTTTTCTGTCCCGAATGAGACCTTTCCGATCGGACAATGAATGATGTTGGTTTTGTCGAGCCTGTATTCGATCTTGCCGGCTTTTAAGTCCTTGACGGCCTTTGCGACATCCATTGAAACAGTTCCGGCCTTAGGATTGGGCATAAGCCCTTTTGGTCCCAGAACCTTGCCCAGTTTGCCGACGAGACCCATAACATCCGGGGTAGCAACTACAGCATCGAATTCAAACCAGTTCTCGTTCTGAATCTTCGCCACCATGTCCTCGGCCCCTACATATTCGGCACCCGCCTCTTCGGCTTCCTTTGCCTTGTCTCCTTTTGCAAAGACAAGGACCCTCACCTTTTTTCCGGTACCGTGGGGAAGGACTACAGCGCCGCGGACCTGCTGATCCGAGTGCCTCGAGTCCACTCCGAGCTTCACATGCGCCTCAATGGTCTCATCGAATTTTGCCTTGGCTGTCTGCAGCGAGAGCTCCATGGCCTCGGCTGCAGTGTATTGCCTGAGCTTATCAACGATTTTCAGGCTTTCTAAATACTTCTTTCCTCTTTTCATAAATATCATCTCCTCGTGGTATTTCCGGGAGTCAATCCCTCCCACTGTAGTCAAGGAAATTCAAACACTTATTGCTAAACACTTATGCCTACTTAATCAACAACTTCTATCCCCATGCTTCTCGCTGTGCCCGCCACCATGCTCATAGCGCTTTCAATGCTTGCCGCGTTGAGGTCGGGCATTTTGATCTCGGCTATTTTCCTGACTTCTTCCCTTGTGATTTTAGCGACCTTATCCATATTCGGTTTGCCCGAACCGCTTTCGATCTTGCACGCCTTCATCAATAAAACCGATGCAGGCGGGGTCTTGGTGATAAAGCTGAACGACCTGTCGGCATATACCGTAATTACTACAGGTATTATCATGCCTGCTTCTTTTGCGGTCCTTTCGTTAAACTCCTTGACAAAAGCCATGATATTAACGCCGTGCTGTCCAAGGGCTGGTCCAACCGGTGGAGCCGGGGTTGCTTTTCCTGCAGGAATCTGCAGTTTTACATATGCAGCGATCTTCTTGGCCAATTATATCCACCTCCCAACATAACAATCGTGTTACACATTATATTAGTAATTTTCATAATTTCTGTATCTGAGCCAATTCCAGCTCGACCGGGGTATCCCTGCCGAACATTGAAACAAGCACTTTCACCTTTTTACGCTCGAGATTGATTTCTTCAACAACACCGATGAAGTTCTCCAGCGGTCCCGAAACCACTCTCACGCTGTCATTCACTTCATAATCCACGATCGGCGGGAATTCTTCGACGCCCATCGCTCTTACTTCTTCATCAGTAAGCGGTACCGGTTTGGATCCGGGCCCGACAAAACCCGTCACACCGCGGGTGTTCCTCACCACATACCATGATTCATCAGACATAATCATCTTGACAAGCACATATCCCGGAAATACTTTCCTCAAAGTGGCCTTTTTTTTGCCGTCACGGATCTCGATCTGCTCTTCCATCGGAACGACGATGTCAAGGATGTAATCCTGCATGCTTCTGTTTTCAACTATCTTCTCAAGATTGGCTTTGACTTTGTTCTCGTAACCGGAGTAAGTATGGATTACATACCATTTCACTTCGTCCGGCACAGTCTCTGGCAGCATTACCTGTTTTTCCTCCTTCTGCCTACTTGACGAGCGTCAGCTCGAGTATCTTCGTAAGCCCGAAGTCTGCGATCCAAATTATGGCTCCGATTATAAGACACACCAGGAGGACGGTCACTGTGTTATTAACCAGCTGCGGCCACGTCGGCCAGATAACCTTTTTCAACTCGGCCTTGATTTCAGCAAAAAATTTGATGAATTTCTTCTGGAAATTGCCTAGCCGTCTGTATTTTTGCATGTCGGCCATAGCCTAACGCCTCCAGTCCTATTTTGTTTCCTTGTGCATAGTGTGCTTACGGCAGAACCTGCAGTATTTCATCATTTCTATCCTGTCAGGGTCATTTTTCTTATTTTTCATCGTATCATAATTTCTCTGTTTACAATCTCCGCATGCAAGCGTAATCTTCGTCCTCACCTGAACACCTCTGTTTAATATTCATAGGAGTATATGCGCTTCGCTGCCCCATTTTTGGCATAAAAAAAAGACCTGCAAAACGAAGCATAAACAAATTTAACACAGTTTACTTTAAAAGTCAAGGAAATTGACGAATTTCCGGCTATACCGGCGCGCATCGTCATATCGCACCTATCGATCTCATGATAAGTACACCTGCAAAAATGGTCAGCGCCGATCCGAGCGTGGTCATCAGGACTATATGTGCGGCAAGTTCGGAATCGCTGCCCATTGCCTTGGCCATGATGAAGCTGCTGATTGCCGTCGGCGAGCCAAAAAGGATAAAGATGGACCCGAGGGCGTCTCCTCTGAAACCGATGAAATACGCGATAACAGTGAATATCAGGGGTATCGCCAAGATCCTCAGCAGTGTCGCTGTAACGCTGATCGCCAGCCTCTTCCTTACGCCGGCAAAGGTAAAAAAACACCCGATGCCCAGCAGAGCAAGCGGCGTTGTCAACGATGACAGGTAATCCATCGTCTTTGAAATAAAATCCGGAAGCGCAATGTTAAAAAAAGAAAATGGAAAAGCGAGGACTGCCGCAAGGATGAGCGGATTTGTAATAATGCCGAGAAATATTTTCTTGTTGCCATTCGACGATATTTCCGGTGATGTGACAGTGAGCAATACCACTGCCGCTATATTGAAAAGCGGCATCACAAATGCCAGCAGGACCGCGCCCTTCGCAAGGCCGGTCTGCCCGAACAGGTTAAAGATCAGCGGAAGCCCGATGATTGCGAAATTGCTCCTGAACACTCCCTGTACAAAAGCGCCTTTGGTACGCTTATCTTTTATGATGCGCGATGAAATGAAATAAAGCGCCAGAACCATGATAACCGTTCCGATAATCGAAAAAACTATAAGGCCTGGGTCAAATACGCTCCTGAAATCCGTCCCGGCTATTTCGCTGAAGATCAAGGCCGGCAGCGCAAATTTGAATACGATATTTACGGATATGGATACGAAGTTATCGTTTATGACTTTTATCTTCTTCAGGAACATGCCGAGGAGCACAATGAGGAATACGGGCGCTACGGCATTGATGCTGAATAACAGGTTGTTCATGTCTGCCCTCCGCTGCCGAACAAATTTCCCGGATTAAGAATATTATCAGGATCGAACTGTTTCTTGACTGCCTTCATTTGATTTATACCTTCCAAGCCAAACATGACATTTAAAAATTCCACCTTTAATTTGCCGATTCCGTGTTCGGCTGACACGGTTCCGCCGTTGTTTACAACTTCGCGCGCCCATCGCAGATACATTGCTTTCACTTCATCGGACTTTCCGGGCGAATCGGCGACCACATTCACATGAACATGGTTGTCGCCTATATGACCGAACATTATTGGGTCGACACCCAGCAGCTTCGTGTCGCTGTTATACATGGCCATCGTTTGCTCAAGCCTGTCATCGGGGACTGCCATGTCAGTTCCGAGTTTCGTAAGCTCCGGTGTGTTCCTGCGCATACCGTCAATCATCGTGTTCACAGTCTCCGGGACCGAATGCCTGAACTTCTTCATCTTCTCCAACGATTCATCGCCGGAAGCGATCCAGGTGTCCTCTTCCTTCCCGCCACAGGTCTCTGCCATACTCGATACTTCAAGCATTGAGTCTATCATGTTTTGCTCGTCGTTTCCATCAATTTCGATATAAATTGCCGTATTTTTCTCGTCGTGAGGTCTGATCAGATCCAACGCCGCCCGATTGAAATACTCGATGGCCGACAGGCTGGTCTCATCATCGGGTCGGACATTAACAAAGCCGTCGCCAAAATCTCCGCGCAATGTCCTTACAAACCTGATAGCGCCGTGTTCTTCGGGGAAAAACAACATCATGCCCCAGTTGAGCAGCGGTTTTTTTATTAGACGTATCTCTATTTCGGCAATTATTCCAAGAGTGCCCTCACTTCCTATGAAAAGGTCAACCAAGTCCATATTCTCCGCAGTATAATATCCCGAGGCATTCTTCACATCGGGCATGCGATAGGTGGGCAACCTGCCTTCTATGATCTTCCCCCCGCCGGTTTGGATCAAGAACCCGAATCCCCAGGCTTTGCCCCCTCGGCGCAGATATATCGGCGATCCATCGGCCAAAATGATATGCAGGCCTTCTATGTATTTCCTCACAGGGCCGTAACGGTATGAACGCGCTCCCGACGCATTGCATGCCGTCATGCCGCCGATCGTCGCCGTTGTCTCGGTAGGATCAGGCGGGAAGAAAAACCTGCCGGAGGTTTCAGACGCGATGTACTTCCGGATATCCGAAAGAATCGCCCCTGGTTGTACATTCATGATATATGTGCCTTTGTCTTCCAAGTATCTCATTCCGATAATCTTATTCATTTTTTCAAGATTGAGTATATGGCCGCCGCAAGGCACCGCCCCTGCGGTTATACCCGTACGCGCGCCTTGTATGGTCGTCTTTATCCTGTTACGGGATAAGTAAGCCATGGTACGGGATATTTCCTCCTTATCCGAAGGAAATGATATCGAATCCGCCCTTCCTGATTTTCGCGATTCATCCCGCAGATAGCCTTCTTCTGAAATATTGAATATGGAAAATGACAATTCAGCATCCCCCTGCACACATTCTACCTCGATCAGCCGGACCTGTGTCTGGCGAACAGAGTGGCAAAATAGACCAGTGAAGCCGCAAGCACAATGGTTGCGCCGGTGGCTGTATCCCAATAATATGATAGTATAAGCCCGCCGACCCCTGAAAAGAGGGATATGATTATTGAAAAGGAATGATATTGCCTGGTATTGCGCGAGATATTCCTAGAAGCTGCGGCCGGCAGCACAAGCAAACTGCTGATGATAAGCAGGCCTGTCCATTTGATCGAAATCACGACCACCGCGGCAATAACCAGAGTAAAGACAAGTTCCGTCAAATTCGGCTTCATCCCTCTGCTTAGCGCAACAGAACGGTTTATGCCCACAACGAACAATCTGTTGAAAAGGAAAAACCAGATGATCAGTACGGATACCGATACCACAAGCAGCATCAGCAGATCGGCTCCTGAAACCGACAGGATATCCCCGATTAGGTATGAAGTATATTTATTGAAGCCACCGCCCCTTGACAGTACCACCACACCGGCGGCAACGGCAGTCGAGGCAAGCACCCCTATTGTGGTATCGGTAGAGGCCTGGGTATATCTCCTGATCAGAATAACAAAAATTGAAAAAATGATTGAAAAAACGAGCATTGACCACACCGGATCCGAAATACCAAGCAGCACGCCAAGTGCAATACCCGTCAATGATGAATGACCGAGCGAATCGGAAAAAAAAGCCATCCTGTTGCTGACCACCATCGTCCCCAGTAGGCCGAGAAGCGGACAAATCATCAAAACCGCGATAAATGCGTTTTTCATGAAGCCATACCCTGCCCATTCAAACGGCAGGATGGCATCAAGCATGCTATACAAGACTGTCATAACCATCATCTTTCATTAATTGTCCAACTTTCCCGAATTCCATGATGAACCTTTTATCGCTGAAGACGTCATCAGGCGTCCCGCTGCAGATGACCGTCCTGTTAATGAAGACAACCCTGTCGGCGTAACGCCTTACCATATTGAAGTCGTGTGACACCAGAATTATGGATAAATCAAATTTCTTAAGCAAACCGGAAACAAGACTGAAAAACAGTTCAAGGCCATTCCTGTCTATTCCCGATACGGGCTCGTCAAGCAGCAGGAGGTCCGGGACAGGTTCAAGAGCAAGCGACAAAAGAACCCTCTGCAACTCTCCGCCTGATAGCTCTCCGAGCCTCCGGTGCAGCAAATGCGCTGCGTTAACATGCTCCAGCATAGCTATGGCCTTCTCCCTTAACAGTTTTGGCCTGAAAAGCCACAAGGGCAAAACCGACCCGGTCCCCGCGATAAACAGGTCCAGCACGTTTGCGGGGGATCCCCTGTCGAATTGCATCTGCTGCGGGACATAACCTATAACGGGGCGCTCGGTACTGCTTCCATTGGCATCAAGGTAGTTTATCCTGCCGGAATGCCTGACCTCTCCCAGCAGCGCCTTGAGCAAGGTCGTTTTGCCTGCGCCGTTCGGCCCGACGATTGCAGTCAGTTCCCCGCAGTGTATATGGATGTCTATGCCATCCAGTATCACTTTATTGCCGAAAGCTACGCCAAGACGCTCAATCTTTGTACAGCACAGACCGCATAAATTGCCGGGTTTAAATTTGTAATCGCCATGATTATTTAATAATGCCATGTACTACCTCAGCGCTTCAGACAGTACCTTCAGATTATTCTCCATAATGCCGATATAAGCGTCCGGGTCATCGGGCCCGGTGACCGCAGGATCAAGCACATACACCCGTGCGTTTGTCTCTTTTGCAAGCGTTTGCGCTACTCCTGCCGGATATTGCGGCTCGGAGAATATGACGTCTATGTCTTTGCTTTTCATAATATCGGCAATTTGGGCCAATTCTCCGGCAGACGGTTCGCTGCCGGGCTCGCGTTCCACAACTGCCGCGATTTCCAATCCGAATTCTTGTGCGAAATATGAAAAGGCCTCATGGAAAGTAATAACTCTACGATATTTGATCCCCTTCAATTTGCCGATCATTTTATTTCTGAGGGCCTCGAGTTTTTTAATATATGCGGCGGCATTGGCGCGATATCTGTAGGAATTGGACGCATCGGCGGAACAAAGGCCTTCGGCAATATTCGTGACCTGCTTTATCGTATTCGAGACACTGACCCATGTATGGATATTGTTGTCATA
>CAZCKQ010000056.1:0-5088 GCA_964499315.1 uncultured Eubacteriales bacterium
AAAAATATTATTAATTATTTTTGGAGATAAATATAATGGATAGCGGAATAACCACCTTTACCGCCCTAAGACTTAACGATAAGGACGTAAACGATCCTAACAGCGGGTTTTACACGACTCAGGCTACCCGGGAGCAAATCAATGCAATTCCGGATAACGCGAAAGAGCCGGGGGAGTTAATATATGATAAGACCACGGGAAATCTCGTGCTATATTCTCAGGCCGAAGACGAGGATACGGGAGCGTGGAAAACGCTTGTTACCACTGCGTCCTCGGACGGCGAAATCGAGGATACGGAACTAATAGCGAAAAGCCACTCGACTTCGCAGGCGCCGTCTGCGCAAAGTACCCTTTTTGTACAATACAGCCGAATGTAGGCGTTGTGCGTATACCCGACGACAGGGTCGAAAAACTTGCCAAAATATATAAATCAGAAAAAATCGCCCATGCCACAATCGAATTTGTCGACATAGCAGGCCTCGTTAAAGGCGCAAGCAGGGGCGAAGGCCTTGGCAACAGATTTCTTGCGCATATCAGGGAAGTTGATGCGATCGTACATGTGCTCAGGTGTTTTGAGGCGGAAGATATTTCTCACGTGGAAGGGTCCGTAGATCCCCTCAGGGATATGGAAATTGTAAACATAGAGCTGATGCTTGCAGATCTCGAGACAGTCGAAAAACACATCGAAAAGACAAAAAAGCTTATGAAGTCAGTTGGCAACAAATTCGCTGATGAGCTTAAATACTGTGAATCAATAAAATCCGCGCTTGAGGAAGGCAAACCTGCCAGATCAGCAACTTCAGGCTCGCTGAGTGCCGGCTTCCACGAACAGCTGCCTCTGCTGACTTTAAAACCTGTCATTTATGTCTTGAATATCGGGGAAAAACAGATAGAAGCATCCCCTGCCCATGCCTTGATGCGGAATACCCTGCAGGAATTGAGAGCCGCAGCCTCTGCCGAAGGTTCGCCCGTCATGGAAATCAGCGCCGCGCTCGAAGAAGAAATTGCTCAGCTCGACGAGGATGTCAGGCCGGAATTCCTCCATGATGCCGGTTTGGAGGAATCAGGACTTAGCAGGCTCATTAAGGCATCCTACAAGCTTCTGGATCTTATCTGCTTTTTCACTGCAAATTCTAATGAAGCAAGGCAATGGTTAATTAAAAGGGGCACCGGCGCAGCCAAGGCTGCAGGCAAAATACATACCGACTTCGAAAAAGGCTTCATCAAAGCCGAAGTGATCCCTGCCGAAGAGCTGTTTACAATCGGTTCATATGTCTCCGCAAAGGAAAAAGGCCTTGTCAGGATCGAGGGCAGGGACTACGTTATCAATGACGGCGATGTGGTCATGATAAGGTTTAATGTTTAACTTCCTAATGCTTAGCGCCTAATCTGGATTCTGTCCTGTTCAGCAGCCTGCCGATATTTGATTGATGTCTTAAAATGATCAATAAAGCGATTATCAGAGAAAAAACTACAAATACGGCTCCCCTGCCGAGTAAGGTGGCAGAAACGGGAAAGAATGCCGCAGCGCAGATAGAACTGAGTGAAACGTATCTTGAAATAAGCAGCACAATTGCAAAGACTGCCAGAAGGATCAACCCTATGCGCCAATCCAGAAACAGGACTGCAGTAAACGACGTAAGCACACCCTTGCCGCCTTTAAATTTGAAATAGACAGGCCAGTTATGGCCGGCCACAGCGCCCAGCCCCCCGGCTATCGCGCCATATTCGCCTGCCAGGATCAAACCTGCCAGACATGATATAACGCTTTTAAGGGCATCACCGGCCAGTACGACCAACGCGGCCTTCCTCCCCACCGTCCTCAGAGTGTTTGTCATCCCCGCGTTTCCGCTGCCATGCTCTCTTATATCGATCCCATAAAGCTTGCCTACGATCAATGATGTATTGATGCTTCCAAGCAGATACCCCGCGGCCATGCTGATGCACGACAGGATGATCATCCATGTGTCATTGCCTGCTCCGATCATGCTTTATCGCCACTCCTTTCGCGGAAAAGAAGCCTGATAGGCGTCCCTTCAAAGCCGAATCCCTTTCTTAGCTGGTTCTCGAGATAACGTTCATATGAAAAATGCACCAATTGGATATTATTCACGAAAAATACGAATACCGGCGGCTTTATCCCCGTCTGGGCGGCATAGAATATCCTGAGCCTCTTGCCTTTGTCAGACGGAGGCTGCACTAACGCGACCGACTCATTCACCAGATCATTCAACATACCGGTGGAAATCCTCATGGAAGCTTGCAAGGCGGCATTTGTAATCATACCGAATAGCTTGTCCACCCTCTGCCCGGTTTTTGCGGAGATAAACGCAACCGGTGCGTATGCCATGAAAGAAAGCTTCTCGAGTACGCTTTTTTTATAAGATTCAAGAGTACCTGTTTGTTTTTCAACGAGGTCCCATTTATTTACGGCAATTACCGATGCCTTGCCCTGTTCATGCGCATACCCGGCTATTTTAGTATCCTGCTCCGTAACACCGTCCTGGCCGTCGATCAGCATAAGGCAGACATCGCTTCTATCTATTGCGGACCAAGCGCGTATTATGCTGTATTTCTCAATATCCTCCAATATCCTGCTCTTTTTTCTGATACCGGCCGTGTCGATGAACACGTATTCCCTGCCGTTTACGCTTATCGTGGTATCGACGGCATCGCGGGTCGTACCGGGTATATCGCTGACGATCATCCGGTATTCGCCGGTCATCCTGTTGACAAGAGAAGATTTTCCGGAATTAGGTTTGCCGATGACCGCTACTTTTATTGAATCTGCTTCCTTATCCTCATCCGTATCATTGGGCATGTCCTTATATAATTCGTCAAGCAGGTCGCCTATTCCGAGCCCATGGGCAGATGATATCTGTAGTATTTCGCCCGGCGCCATCTTATAAAAATCGTAAGCCCCGGCGGGCGGATTGGAAGGGTTATCAACCTTATTGATGACTGTTATGATCTTCTTCCCGGATTTTCTGAGTATATCGGCAACCTCTTCATCAGAGGCGGTTATTCCTTCTTTGGCATCGACAAGGAAGATTATCGAATCTGCGGCGTCTATCGCTATTTCTGCCTGCCTCCGCATCTGCTGCATGATAGTATCGGGAGAATAAGGTTCGATACCGCCCGTATCTATTAGTGAAAACCTTCGCCCGCGCCATTCGGCCTCAGCATAGATCCTGTCCCTTGTTACGCCCGGAGTCCCTTCTACGATGGAGATCCTTCTGCCTGTAATGAAATTGAAGAGCGTCGATTTTCCGACGTTAGGCCTCCCTACAATAGCCGCGATATACTTCTTCATTCAGGCAGCCTCCCGTATAAGCGATTTTATAAATGCCTCTCCGCTGTTCTTCACTGGAGTCACACGAACACCAAGTCCTCTGCTTAATTCTTCCGTTGAAATATCGTCAAGAAACACGTCCTCGCCATACTTCAGCATGTTTTCAGGTATCAGCAGCTCCTCTCCGAGTTGCCTTCCGGAAAGCTGCGAAAGGATGTCGCGGCCGCATAATAAACCCGAGACTGTGATTAATTGGCCGAATTTGTCGTTCCTGACCTGATGCACGTTAACTGTGATATTGCGACAACCCCTTTCAACACAATCCGCAAGACCGCGTATAAACCCGTAGGCGGCTGTTCCTGTCGCAATGCTCACGGTCCTTTTCGAATCGGAACAATTCTGTCTATCCGATATTAACCGCATATAAGCTTCGTCAAACTCATGTTTGAATAATGCGATCATGCCCACTCCGTTTTCAAGCTGGGGGAAATCTTCATATTCTTCATAAGGCGGTAAATCTGTATCCGAGTTCAGATAAAACTCGTCGGAAGCATAAACGACCCTCGACCCGTGCCTCTCCAGCAGAATATCCTGCCATTCCCGCACCTGCCGGATTACTGCGGCAGATTCATGCATATCAAAAGGAGCCAGAGGATATAAGTCTTTCCTGTGGATGGTCAATCCGGCCGGTACGATTGAAATACTGTTTACCAGCCTTCGTTTGCCCGCAAGATCGGAAATGGTCCGGTCAAGGCGGTCGCCGTCATTAATATTTTTGCACAGGACTATCTGGCAATTTATATCGATGCCTCCTCCTGAAAGCTTGTTGATCCTTTCAAGGATATCACCGGCAAACCGGCTGCCGAGCATCATCTTCCTCAATTCCGGGTCAGTGGAATGAACGGATATGTTGACCGGCGACATCTTATATCTGATGATCCTCCGGATATCATGATCGCTCATATTTGTCATGGTGATATAGTTGCCTGACAGAAAAGAAAGCCGCGAATCGTCATCCTTAAAGTATAAAGTATTCCTCATGCCATGGGGAAGCTGGTCGATAAAACAAAAAATGCACTTGTTCGTGCATCTTTTTGTACCGTTGAAAAGAGGATCTGAAAATATTATTCCCAGATCATCATATTCGTCTTTTTCAATTCTGACCTTCAGCAGGTCGCCGTTTGGCTTCTGTACGACCAACGCAAGCTTGTCCGGCAGCGACAGCATCCTGTAATCAAAGATATCCGACAATGTCTTCCCATTTATCGAAACAAGGCGGTCTCCCTGTTCCAGACCGCATTCGTATGCGATACTTCCTTCTTCAACCCCGGAAATTAATGCGGGCGCCTTATTTTGCTTCTGTCTTTTTGAGTATCTCTTTGCCGTCATAATAGCCGCATTCCTTACATACTCTGTGAGGGAGCCTTAAAGCATGACACTGCGGACAACTGATGAGTTCAGGAAGAAAAAGCTTCCATTGCGATCTTCTTTTTCCGGTCCTTGCTTTTGACCATCGGCGTTTAGGATTTGCCAAATCTTACACCTCCCGTAATGCAATAAATAATAAGTTATTTCTCAAAATATTCGCCAAGGTTATGGAATCCTTCCGGAGTCCCGGTCTTCCCGCAGGAGCAGTCTCCCTTGTTCAGATCGGCGCCGCATGACGGGCATAAACCTTTGCATTCCTCGGAACACAACTGCCTCATAGGTAAATTCAGAAGCAGATTATTTCTCACTATATTGTCAAAATCGACATAATCCTCGTTATACGTAAAGGCATCCGGATCATCATTCAC
>CAZCKQ010000056.1:5188-9650 GCA_964499315.1 uncultured Eubacteriales bacterium
TGTCAAAATCGACATAATCCTCGTTATACGTAAAGGCATCCGGATCATCATTCACAGATACATCCACCAGGCTCTCGTTAATGTCCAATTCAATGCGGCAATCCAAATCTCGGAGACATCTGCAGCATTTGCCGCTGTAATCTGCCTTTACACGCCCTTCCAACTTCAATACGCCTTTTATGTTGACGATACTTCCGGTGAACTCTATGGGCTTATCAAAAACAAACCCTTCAGGACCACTGTCGCATCCGGGTATTTTCTCAAAAAAACTGAACTCTTTCGGAGTTCCTTCATTTTTTAATATTTCTTTTGTACCCAGTCTCATGCTACCACCGTCAAATCTACTTCCGTTCAGCATTTTCATATTATACAGATACAGGTATTGATTGTCAACGATTTAAGATGCGCAAAATACAAGCAACAGCCATCTCAATCGATACCCTGTCATGCATCTTGCCTTTCTTTACGGCAAGATCGCGTTCAAGAACCAGCCCGATTATCTGCTTCAGCTTGCCTAATGGGATTTGTCGCGCCTGCCGGATGCTTTTCTCCAGCACATACGGGTTCATTCTTTCTCCTATCAGCTTCTCATCGGGCTTGACGCCTTCTTCCTGCAACAGCTTTATCTTAAGCAATATCCTGAAATGATGGGATAAGGAGCCTATAATCTTCTGCAACGGCTCTTTCATATCGATCAGGTCTCTGAGTATCTCGAAAGACTTCTTTCCTCTATTTGCAGCTATAGCGTCAGTCAGATTATATATCCGGGACTTCAGCGTACTTGTACAGATGGTTTCGACTTCGCGCCTGCCGATTTTTTTGGATTCCCCCGAGAATAATATCAATTTCTCAAGCTCTTTAAGATTGCTGTCCATGCCCGGTTCACCCATCGCAACCATCAGGGCAGCCGCAGATCTGTCAAGTTGCTTCCCCTGCTTTGAGGCTTCCTTGATCAGCCATGATTCCAGCTCATAAGGCTTGGCAAGCGACGCTTCCCTCACCACGCCTGTTTGCCGCACCCTTTTCATCAGACCTGATTCCTTCGCAGCTTCATCCTCACTGAAAACAAGACAAGAATACTCAGGTACGTCGCCCAACAATTCGTACAGGTCCGGTTTGTCTTCTGCTTCGGCAGATGCGGCCTGTTTTCTGAAGAATCCGCTGTTGTATACAATCACGATCTTTTTTTCCGAAAATACCGGCAACGTATTTACAGCCTCACGAATCGCAGCCGCAGAGGTCTTCCCATAAAAGCATATCTTGTTGAATTCCGGAGGGCCGCCGCCGATTACTTCCTTTTCCAGATCATCTATATAACGCTTTTTCAGATATTCTTCGGGGCCATAAAATAGATAGATATTCGGCAAAATATCACCTCAATTTTCATCCGGCACAGTCGTATCCACTGCGATCCTGTTGCCGTCGGTTCGTATGATAACGGCTCCGTCGAGGTCGGTACGCCTGCATGTGATCCCAAATCGCTCCAATCTTTCCAGTACCTCCCGAGAAGGGTGGCCGAACCGGTTTTTACCGACGCTGATTATTGCGACCCGGGGCCGTGTTTGATTTAAGAACTCATCGCATGTAGATGTATCCGAACCGTGATGCGATACTTTAAGCACATCGGCGGCCAAATCGAACCCGGCGAGGGTAAGCTGCCGTTCTGCAGGAGCCTCGGTATCGCCTGCAAAAAGCATGCTTGTCTTGCCATATTCTAATTTTACCATCAGGGAGATATTATTCATATACAGTTCGTCCGAAAAATTCATATGCGCCGGGTCAAAGACATGAAACATGGTTTTGTCATCCAGTCTGAATCCATATTCCGGGGAATTACTCGTGATAATTTTTGTTTTGCCCCTGTTCATCGGTGAACCATCAAACAACCTTGCGCAGACTTCATTATATTGTTCATCATCCAGCGCAGGCATGATAAGGTTATGGACGCGAAATTTTTTAAATACAGCAGGCAGGCCTCCAAAATGATCCTCATGCGTGTGCGATATGATAACGGCATCAAGCGCTGTTATACCGTTGTAAAATAAAAACGGAACCACGGTTGAAATGCCCGGATCAAACCTGTCATAATTGCTGCCGCCGGCATCTATCAGGACTGTTTTGCCTGCAGGGGTCCTGATGAAAATGCAATCACCTTCCCCCACGTCAAGCACGGTAACCTGCAGCAACTTGGAATACGGGGTATTATAGGCGGCGCAAACAATGAAAGCCGCTATAATGATGATTGATATCCGGTGATTTATGGTGAACCTTATGTCTTTAACGCTCTTATAATAAGCCATCCACAGCGCGGAATAATAAAGCACTACGACAACCGAAGGCAGACAGGGCGCATCAACAGAGGCAAATGGGATTGATGACAATACCTTTGTAACATATAAGACCGTGGTAAGCAATACATTAGCTACATAACCGATAACCAGCGAAATCCCCTCATATATCTGCGCTACCATCGCCATTGAGGCGCCGCAGATGGTGATGGCCTCCAGCACCGGCAGGACGGCCAGGTTTGAAATTAATGATATAATTGAAATCCTGTTGAAGCTGTTGATGATAACGGGTAACACCCCAAGCTGGGCTGCGATGGTGGAAGCAGCCAGACCGGATATAAAGCGTGGCAGCGCCGATCCCGTTATTGATTCCGATATCGCATCCAACTTCCTTTTGACGACGGGCGAAAGCGTTACAAGTGACAACGTCGCGGCATAGGACAGCCGGAATCCGCAGTTGAATATGAAAAATGGATTTATCAGGAGCATGACGATGCATGAAAACGCAAGGCTTGTCAATGCGTCTGCCTCCCTGTACAATATCTGTCCCGTCAGCATTATCAGCGCCATTATCACAGCCCTGACAACAGACGGCTCAAATCCGGTGATGAAGAGGAAAAATATGATTATTATGCCGGCAATGATATTGGCGGCATTTCTGCGGAATCTCATTTTCTTCAAGATAAAAAGCACCGGCGTAACTATAAATGCAACATTTGCCCCTGAAACCGCCATAATGTGCGTTAGTCCGGCTATACTGAAGCATTCTTCGACAGGTTCGGACAATCCGTCCCTGCTGCCGATGAGCATTGCGCACATCAATCCCGCCTGTTGTTTCGGAAGGCTTTTGTTTATTGAATTTATAATTTTTGCTCTTACATCCAGCCCTGCTTTTACCAAAGGATTGCCTTGTCTATTTGCCGTAATCCGGACGTTACCGTATGAGACGGTAAGCAACGCCGAAACGCCCTGCCCCGCAAGGTATCTCCTATAATCAAAACCGCCGGGGTTCCTTCTGCCCGGTATACGTTGCAGCGTGCCTTGGACGGTGATCTCTTCGCCATATTTGAGCGGCGTATTCGAATAATCCTGCAGCAGCACCTTGCCGTTAATTTTGTTTGACATGATTTGAGTGACTCTCAACACATATTTGGCTTTATACTGTACAGGACCGCCGCCTTGATCTCCGTCCCGCAGCAATTCCCACCGGACTTCGGAATCGACGATGCCGGTCAGCGTCGCCTCCATACCGTAAAATCGGCTGAACTTGTTGTAAATACCGTTCTTCGCGAGTCCCAATGTGCAGACGCCAACGATAAAAAACACGGCAATACCCGCTGCTGCCAAACGATACCCGTAGTGCTTTATATGTTTTTTACAGGCATAGACAGATACGATTGCTATGCAAACGCATACAATTACATTAATCAAGATACTGAAGAAAAATGAAAGCAGAATACCGGAAATCATTGATGCTGCAAACAAAATAAGCGGTCTCTTCAATGTCACTCCAAAGCAACAATAATAAGCGCTTACATATTATACCATATATGGCATTATTATGCTATGCTGAATTAGATACCTGCCAGCATTTTTTCGAGCATTCTGGCGTTTTCGACGGCTTTTCCGATAGGGTGATTATTAAAAGACACAACCATTTCCATTGTTTTGTTTTTGAGATCCATTATTGCGGGAAGCCATTCATTTAACTCTTCAAATGAATACAAATAGTCATACCGCGCGGAACCTTCTCCGGCGTACCACTTGGATCCGTTCCTGCCATGCATCCTCAGATACCCCACATTGGATGTCGCAACGGCTGTCTTATCAATCAAACCTTTTATTTGCGGTTCGTCAACGCATACAAATCCGAGATTGCACTCCCTCAGCACAGATAATGTCTCATCACGAATCCAGCCTCTATTCCTGAATTCGATGTTGATCTCCGCATTCCCGAACCATTCTCTTAAATTCCTCAGCAGGTCCAGGTTTTCCGGATTGTAGTGAAACGAATACGGAAATTGCGCAAGAAGGCACAGCAATTTGTTCTTCTCTTGAAGCGGTCGAATCGAATACAGGAATTCGCCGGCTTCCTTCCTGCCGGAATCGCGTTGGTGCGTAAAACCGCCGAACAGCTTAACTGAGAATCTGAAATCCTGCGGCGTTTTTCGATC
>CAZCKQ010000057.1:0-9473 GCA_964499315.1 uncultured Eubacteriales bacterium
CCGAAAGTCGGGGATGCGGCGCTAATGCCGTAATTGCCTCCCGGTCCGTTGAAACTCGTCGGATAAATTGAACTCTCGCCAAAACACACGTAACCCAGCGCCATTTCGGTATCGAACATCCCAAATCGCGATACGCCATGATGCCCTTCTTCAATCATCATTGAATACAGGATGGAAGCCAGCTCGGCCTCGCTCATGCCTTCTTTGAGCACTGCCGGTATACGCTCTTCAAATACCCGCTGATGTATGGATCCCGCATTTTCCAGCAACGACAGTTCATATGGGCTTTTGATGGCCCTCGTGGCGGCAATCTGAGCATCCAGGGGCTTGAACCCCGAAAAAGGGAAGTATTTCTGAAACCGCTGATATAATGCAAGTGGCACCTTCTCTGTTTCGAGCCAGACACATTCCGGCAGGCTCCTGTAGAATGATGAGGCATCCCTATAACTGTTCATCGGTTTGATGCACTCAAAAAGCGACTCATCAAGCGCCCGTTCCACACTCCGCCGCACCCAGTAGACAGGCTCGCCGTCGCGCGGTATCAGCAGCAGGCCGTCCTGCATAGTGCCTGTGAAATAATACTGATTGATCTTGCCGAATATCGCCGCCATCTCCCAATCGGGCGCGGACGTATCCATCTTTGCCCGGAAACGCGCCATACGGTTCTGCAGTTCAGATAACGGAACCTTCATCATAGCGCCTCGGCAAACTTCCCGCTTGCTTTGCGTATGTCGAGGCCTGACTTTTCCAGTAAGGCCTTGACTTTGTCAAACTCGACAGGCCTTTTTATCTTCAGCGTCGTTGTCTTGACCAATTCCTCGCGCGTCAGCAGGAAGTAACGGATGATCTTGTATTGAGGCATCGTTTTATTGATTTGCTTTATACAAATATCGAAAGCGTCAGCAATTTCTTCATTTTTTAATCGCCGTCCGTTGGCTTCATCCAATTTCTCGTCGTCAATTACAAGTTTGGCGCATACTTGGATATCGCCGTCCGGCGCCCTGTTACCCCATACGTACGATTCCTTTACGCCGGGAATGTTGTTGAGCAGCGCCTCATATTCCTCCGGAAAAGCCTTTTTGCCGTTAGACAGCACTATCATCGATTTGGCGCGGCCTGTTATCTTCGAAAAACCATTTTTATCGATGAAGCCTATATCGCCCGTCCTGAGCCAGCCGTCGGAAGTAAAGGCCTCCGATGTGGCGGCTTGGTCCTCATAATAACCGAGCATGACGTTCCCGCCGCGCGTGATTATCTCGCCAATCCCGTTTTCATCGGGCGAATCGATTGCAATCTCGACGCCTCCTATGGGAAATCCTATCGTACCGGGTTTATTGACATAGTCATTGTTGGCGGCAACTACCGGAGCCGCTTCGGTAAGCCCGTATCCTTCAAGCAGCACAAATCCTATCTTATCGAATCCGACGACCACTTTGGGATCCAAAGGCGCGGCGCCGGATACGGCAAGCCTCAATCCGGGGCCTATCTGCTCAAATACGCTCTTGAACAGCTTGCGGCGAAGGTCGATGCCAAGCATCCTTAAAAAATCCGAGACCCCGACGAGTATTTTGAATAATTTCTCTTTGCCGGATTTCCTGATGCCCTCCTGCAGTTTTCGGTACATCGCCTCAAATATAGCCGGTACGGCTACAAGCAGAGTAACGCCATATTCCCGCAGGTTTTGCGCAATATACTTTATACCTTCGCAATAGGCTATGCAAATGCCGCTGTATACCATGAACATGAGCCCCACCGTATTTTCAAAGGTATGATGAAGCGGCAGCAGTGAAAGGTGTACGTCATCAGGATATATCTTTATCGCCGTTGCGATGCTGGTAACGTTGCATGCGATATTCGAATGTGATAGCATGACGCCTTTTGATATGCTTGTAGTACCTGATGTAAACAAAAGGATGGACATTATATCCCTGTCTATCGGGGCATTGGTAAATGACGTGTCTCCGTCATCAAGGAGCGGCGCTCCGATTTTTATAAGGCCGGGCAATGACAGGAACCTTGCGTCGCCCTTATCGATACCGGGTATATCCTCCATGCATATAAAATACCTGATGCGGGTATTTGAGGCTGCAATGGAGATCATCATGGGCAGGAAAGCGGGACTGAAGAAAATCGCTTCTACCTTGCCCCTCTCAACAAGGTTCCCGACCTCATTCGCCGGGAGGTATTTATCGAGAGGTACCGCCACCCCGGTTCCGTTGACGATTGCAAAAAAGCATACCCCCCATTCGTACCGGTTTTCCCCGATAACAGATATGTGGGCCCCCTTCAGCCCGAGCGACAGCAATGCAGTACCGAGACAATCGATGTCCCGGTCAAGCTGCGTATAGGTCTTCCCGACTATGCGGCCATCTTTGTCCTTGAACTTGAATCCTGTCTTTCCCCCGAAATTTTTTGCGCTATTTTTAACCAATTCCCTTAAATCATTTATCTTATGCGGTTGGTAATACCCTAAACCCGTAATAATCCTTCTTCCGTCGCGGTTAGAAATATCGATACCTTTCTTCATGCATTCTCCTCCCCCAAATAATAAATGACAGACCCCTTGCAATTGCCTATTGCCTAATTGGAACAGTCGTGAGCAATAATTATATAACCTGATGTTAATACCTCATAATAATTATACCCTCAGTGTTAATAACTGGCAATAAATATTTTTATTGACTATTTATAGTGTTGTTAATTGAGAATAATTCTATTTACATGTGCCTTTGTCGCAGTCATTACTCAACAGATGACAGATACCGACGGTCTTCTCGACCTCCAGCACAAAAGCGACCCCCTTGCTGGGCTTATTCAGCCCAACGGCATTTGAGACAGCCTCCAGCACCTTCTCTGTCTTTACCCTATCTATCAGCGTCAGAACGATTTCCTTTTCCGGTTCAATGGGAATTCCTAAGAACTTTGCATTTTCATGCACTCCCGTACCACGCCCGTTTATAATTGTGCCGCCTTCAGCGCCGGCCTTTTTCGCGGCGTCAATAACCTCTTCGGCGTAGCCTTTATTTACAATTGTTACAATCAAATTAAATTCAACTGGACAAATTCCTGCCATTGGAATTCCCTCCTACTTAATACTCAAGAATTTTGTGTTTTCAATAAATGGAAAATCCCTGTAAGCGATTTTATATTAACAATAAAGCTGATCCCGTTACCGGGTTTTTCAAGTTTTCCTACGTCGGCAATGGTCTGTAGGACAAAATCGGCTTTGTCCTCCGGGACAAAGGTAAAAATGACTTCTCTTTCCATCCCGTAATTCATCCCTAGAATATCATAATACTTTTCTATATTAGCGGTGCCCATGCCCAGCATTATCGTGCCGCCTTCAGCTCCCGCTTTTTTACTTGCGGCAACGATTTTGCTGGCGGCGCCTTTTTTTGTAAAAGTAACTATGAGTTTATAGCTCATTGATTTTTTCCTTTCTACCATATATGAACCCAAGTATAAGGATTGTAAGTATCGGGGTCATTGCCACCAGAGAAATCATCCCAAAACCATCCAACAAAGGGTTCCTGCCTTCAAGCTGCTTTGCTACCCCAACTGTCATCGATAATATGAACGTAACCGTCATCGGTCCTGTTGCCGCGCCTCCCGCATCAAAAGCTATGGCTACAAATTCGGAGGAGACGTATCGCGTCAACAATAACGCTATTATATACCCTGGTACAATAAAAAACCAGAGGGATATGCCTGTCAATACTCTGACCATTGAAAGCGATACGGAAATAGCAACACCTATGCAGAGTGTATAAAGGATAATATTTTTATTTATATGTCCGCCGGAAGTCTTTTCTACTTCCGTAATAAGAACCCGCACCGCCGGCTCGGCCAAAATGACCGCAAATCCCAACAGGAAACCGATGGGAATCAAAACCCAGTTACTATCCAGCGAGCCAATGGATTTTCCCATTAATTCGCCCAGTGGAGAGAACCCGATATGCACTCCCTGTAGAAATAGTATCAAACCGGCAAATATCAGTATGATGCCTTTGGCGATTCTTATGACCTGCCGCTTCGGCAGCTTCAGTATGAACACCTGAAAAAATATGAAAACAATTATGATGGGCGATAATGCAATCGCAACATCTTTAATTACAATTTGAAAGTCTCTGAATAAAAAATCCATTACCTGTAGAACACCCCCAATAATAACACGGCTAAAATAGGCCCTATGGAGGCTAATGCCACTAATCCGAAACTATCGTTTGCTGATCGTCTTTTACCGGTAACGGAAGCCACCCCTACCCCCAAAGCAAGGATAAACGGCACCGTCATCGGACCGGTTGTAACGCCGCCGGCATCAAAAGATACCGCAAGGTAATCCTGCGGAGTGAATTGGGCGAGTAAAAACACCAAAACATACCCACCCACCAGCAGATATCTGATAGGTATGCTTAAGAAAATGCGCAGTAAGGCGAGTGCGACAAATATGCCCACCCCTAGCGCTACCGACGTCACAATGATACCCTTGTTGATTGATCCCCCCGAGACCGTGTCAACCTGATGTGCCAACACTTGCAAGTCCGGCTCGGCCACAGTGGCGACAAATCCTATTACAGTACCGATGAACAATATGAACCATAGTTTGCCTTTTGAAACCATGGCGGCGCCAACCATTTCGCCCATTGGCAAGACCCCGGCTTTTACGCCGATAATGAAAAGGATCAGACCCAATGTAACCATAATCGCGCCGCTAATAAAACTTATGAAATCCTCCATCGGAAGCTTTGCAACTGTAAATTGTAAAATTGTAACTAATACTGCGACGGGAATTACCGCGTAAACAACTTCAATGGCTGTTTCTTTTATATTCAATGAACCACCTCCTGAATTTCAATATGCCGGTGTTGAAATGACCAGAAACCAAAAGATATGCCCACGTTAAAACCAGCCAGGCGTATGTTTGCGGTTAAACTGCCACAACATGCTGATATTGGATGAAAGGATGTTTGGGTGATTACGGTTTTAGCAGTATCTTCATCCCTTCGCCTTCAACTGCCACCCGGAAGGCTTCTTCCGCCTCATCAAGACTGAATCTGTGGGTGATCACGTCATTTATGACCGGATTTCTCCTCACAAATTCAATGATTTCATCAAGCTCATTGTTATTGAAGTTTCGCGAGCCAACGATCTCCAGTTCCCTATTGTTGATCTGGTCGAGAGGATTAATCACGGCTTTCGTACAGACGCCCACCTGAACAAGACGCCCTCGCAGCTTGAGCGAATCCAGCGCATTGCTGATGGCGGCAGCCGACGGGCTGCATTGGATTGCCGCGTCCGCGCCCTTTCCGCCTGTAATCCTGAATACTTCTTTAACAACGTCTTTTTCTTTGGGGTTGATCAAAAAATCCGCGCCGAACTTCTTTGATTTTTCAAGCCTTTCTTCATTTAAGTCTACGGCTATGACCTTGAACCCGAATCCCTTTGCAACCAGAACGGCCATCTGACCAAGCGGACCGACGCCAAAAATCGTTACATACTGACCCGGCTTGGCTCCCGATTTTTTAATAGCATGATAAGGCGTCCCGAGGGCATCGCCTATTATAACTCCGATTTCTTCGGAAATATCATCGGGCAGAGGTCTGAGGCTGGCTTCAGGAATCGCAAGATATTCGGCGTTGCCTCCGTCCAGTTCAAACCCTATTGCCTTCAGTTCAGGGCAGAAAATAAGGTCTCCGTTTCTACAATGCTCACAAACGCCGCATGTAACGTGGCAATTAACAATAACCTTGTCTCCGGGCTTGAATTTTTTTGCTTTATCAACTTCCGCCACTATACCGGTAACTTCATGACCGGGTATGGTAGGCAGAGGATTATCAACCGGCAATAACAGCTCAATATCGGTGCCGCAAATACCTGATGATGTGACCTTCACAACAACGATATCATCTTTGGCCTTTGGCTTTTCCTTTTCAATTACAGCAACCTTGCCTTTTCCAACGAATTTTACAGCTTTCATCCGACCTCTCGACCTCCAGATCCCCGTTTGCGGGGGAAAATTAATTTGATGGACACTTAAAATCGTATCAAAATAATGCTCCTACGTCAAACATCTTGCTTTCAATAATAATTTATTGATATACAATAAAAATGTATTGATATTTAATAAATATACGCATATAATATTTATGCGAGTCATATAAAATAAATCTCGAATTTGAAATGGGAGGGTGGTTGTATGATTCCTGTTCTTGGAGAAAAGAGTCTGTCAGCAGCCGTCAGGCGAATGCTCGACCTGATACTCTTGGGTGGCGCCGGGGTTTTCCTGAGCCTGCCCGTTTCAGTCAGGTGGTATTTCGACAAAGTGCTTGGGCCGAGCCGTGAAAACTATTATTTTCTGCTTGTATTGATGTACATAACGGGATTTTTGGCATTATGCGTCGTATATGAAATGAGGAAGATCTTTAAGACATTGAATAAAAAGAGCCCTTTCGTAATTGATAATGTAAAAAGCCTCAACCGGATAGCATACGCCTGCTTTGTCATATCAGCCGCATATATCGTGAAAATACTGTTCTTCAGCTCATTTCTCACGGTCGTCATCTCCATGGTCTTTATAATAGCAGGGCTGTTTTCCATGGTACTCGCCGGCGTGTTCCGTCAGGCTGTTGAAGTGAAAGAAGAAAACGATATGACCATATAATGGAGGCGCAGAAGAGCCATGCCGATAATAGTAAATCTTGATGTGATGATGGCAAAAAGAAAAATCGGATTGAGCGAGCTTGCGGCCAAAATGGGCATTTCGCTTGCCAATCTGTCCATTCTGAAGAACAACAAGGCGAAAGCCATCCGTTTTTCTACGCTTGAGGAGATATGCAAGGCCCTCGGCTGCCAACCGGGGGACATACTTGAATACGCATCCGAAAGTAATAATTTAAGTAATAATATTAAGGAGTGAAAAGGATAAAATTATGGCGCTTCTCATCTGTACATTTTTGCTCGGGATATTTTTCGATATCCTGTTCTACGGGAAAGACCCGGGTGTGTCGTACCCGCTTTTTGTATCGGCGTTTTATGCCGTCCTGTTTTTTAATTGCCGCAAGAATATTAAAGTCGGATTCAGCTTTGGATGGTTGATTACCATACCTATCATCGCTTTGTCCCTCACATGGGCCATCTATTCCAACGATATTTTCAGAGCGCTGAATTTCCTGGGAATACCGGTCCTTATCGTTGCGCAGACGATACTGATCACCGGCGCCAACAGATACAGATGGGATTCGCCGGGATTCGCGGCAGATTTGCTTCATGGTTTTGTTTACAGGACATTCGCATTCATATTCAAGCCGTTCGCGCTGCTTGCAGGCATATTATCCCGTAAACATGCCGACAATACGATCAAAGCCGGGGATACCGGAAACGCCGGTTCTAGGAAGACATGGGGAAAGGTCGCCGTCGGCATTGGCATCTCCATACCTCTGGTATTCATTATTATTGCGCTTCTTTCTTCAGCCGACCTGGTTTTCAATAAAGCGATCGGCTTGCTGCCGGATTTTCTTAAAATGCTTAATATCAGAGAAGCAATCACTCATGTAATTATCGTGATGGCAATAACCCTCGTCTTTTTCAGCTACATTTGGAGCCTCCATATGAAGAAACCGCAAGGGGCCGGCATCCCAGCCGGCGTTCCGGCCGGGACTCCGGTCAGCACTCCGGCCGGGATACTTGGGGATGGCAATGCGCTAAAAAGATTCATCGATCCGGTGACGGCAATCACCGTAATAATGATATTGAATGTCATATACCTGTTTTTTTCGCTGATACAGTTTTCATACCTGTTCGGCGCGCTGAACCTCTCGCTTCCTTCTGAATTTACTTATGCGGAATATGCGCGCAGAGGCTTTTTTGAACTGGTATTCGTCACATTCATTAATCTCGGAGTCTTTCTTTTCAGCATCAATTTTACAAAGCAAATCCCCGGTAAAACAGCCGGCTGGCTCCGCTTTTCTGAAGCGATGCTGCTCCTGTTCACAATGATCCTGCTGTTCTCGGCATTCTTCAGGATGGCGCTGTATGAGCAGGCTTACGGATATACCTATCTGAGGGTGCTCACACACTCATTCATGATTTTCTTATTCCTCATCCTGGCAATATCGCTGTACCGGCTTTGGAACCCAAAGATGTCGCTTGTCAGGTGGTATGTGCTGATTGCCTTGATTTCATATACTGTATTGAATTACATTAACATCGATTCGTTCATCGCCGCAAAAAATATCGCGAGATACCATAAGATACACAAGATAGACGTCGCTTACATCGCCACGCTTTCGTATGATGCAGTGCCCTATCTGGTCGATCTTGCACGCGATAAGGACCCGGCCGTAGCAGCCGAAGCGAAAAGCCTTCTTGATCAAAAATCCCGTGAATTAAGTCGCGCCGGCAACACCGGCTGGCAGTCCTTTAACCTGTCCCGGTACAATGCGGGAAATATTATTCAGGCACCCTGACGCCGGATATACAGCACCATATCGCCGCATGTCTCGCTTTCAAACCGGTTGAATCCTTTAACGGCTTTAATGCTGCCCGAATCGACGACTACACTGGCATAAGGGTTAAACCACTCATACGAGTAATCGCCTTCCTCCAGCGCCACCGCAATGACCCGCTGATCGGCTTCAGGTTTGAATACGATATATTCAACGCCGGGATTGGCCAGACAATATCGGGTTGAGGACAGATTGTCGAGCGGCAGGCACTTTACAAGATCCATTCTGTCGGCGTATTTTTTGGTGTCTCCCATGGCTACGCGGGCGCTTCTCTGGTCAAAATTTACTTTGAAATATTTTTGATAATAAACATCTCTCAGATTATCCATGTATATCGGGTGGTTGCCCCTGCAGAAGGTCTTCCAAACCCACCTGAAATCGCCGCCTTCACCCCAGAAATGATCAGTATCGCATACTATCGGCTTCACTCCGTCCGATGCGGGAGGATCCTCCAGCCAATCGCCGCGCCCATCGTCAATACAAGGCGAGATCCAGTCGGCTGGACTATTGATCATCTCTTCATGTCTTCCCCTTTTAGTGCCGTCGTCCATATGCGCGGTAAATCCGACAAGGTGCTGCTTCGGCTTGTTAGATTCATACTTCTTGATAAAATTGATCATATGATATTGCCATTCAAGCGAATCTATACGGCCTTCATTCATAATCTCGTAAAGGACGTTGTCCAAATCGTTGAGCGTATCGATCACTTTTGCGACATATGCCTCCTGGAGGGCCACTATCTGCGAATTGCGCATGCTGCGTATGCAGTTGCCTCTGTCGTCCCCGTCGATGTCGCCGTCAATTCCGTTGATATTATTCATTTTATGAAAGGGATGCCCCTTCCAGGGCTGGGATGTCTTGTCACCGTCGCATTTATTAGTACTGAACCCCTGGAACATCATATAATCTACGTAAATCCCACGCTCTCCCGCGGCAGCAACCCTCTCCCTCAAGCGGTCGAAAAACTCT
>CAZCKQ010000058.1:0-9412 GCA_964499315.1 uncultured Eubacteriales bacterium
ACCTTGCCGGAGACCATGACCCCTCCGGTCACGATACCGGCGGCTATCATCACGGTGGCCGAGGCCGCGATGCTTACGGCATGAAGCATTTTCCTCCCATTAAAAAGCGCCAGCGCCAAAACCGTGATCAACGGTATTATCCATAAAGCCAAACCCATCTGCCTATCCCCTCAAGTTCTTCAGCCTGTTTATGTCAATCGATTCAAATTTATCGTTTATCTTGAACACCATAATGCCCATGATCATCACCGCAGTGATTAGATCTATGAATATGCCCATGTCGACGATGAAAGGCATCCCGTTCGTGGAAAACATGGCAGCGACAAAAAGACCGTTCTCCACAGCAAGAAAACCGACTATCTGCCCGATGGCCTTCTTTCTGCTGATCATGAAAAACATCCCGATCAGTACCACCGAAACTGAATTGACTATTTGCACATTTATCTGCCCGGAATCCAGACCGTCGACCGCCGAAACCGCGAAATATGAAAACACTACGAGGACACAGCATCCGAAGATCAGCACCGGAATATTGAGGAAGAAATCCTTCTCCACCTTGTATTCGACTTTGGCGTACGTCTTGTGCAGCATATTCGGTATGTATATCACCTTTAGAGCAATAATGATAAGACATACTATCAGGATGTCGATATGCCCGTCCGCCAGAAAGTCCCTGAAACCGATGATCCCCGCGGCAACCGCGATAAGCGCCGATTGAAGCCTGAATGTTCCGATATATGACTTTATCCTTTTATTTGCCATCAGCACAAAAGATGAAAATAGTATCATCAATGATAGAACATCCAGAAAATTCTCAGTATCCAATCCAACTACCTCCCGAAAACAAAGTGTTGCAGAAATCCGAGAAAAGACAATATGAAGGCTAACGCAGCAAGGTTAGGTACGCTGAAAAACCTGAACTTGACGGTACTGACCTCTGCAATTGCGATTATCACGGAAACCAGAACTACTTTTATCACATAAATCAGAAGTGAAACCACGACAGCTGCCACACCCGCTGCGGCGGCCCCGATTCCTAAAAGCTGATCGTGCGGGATGAAGATGTTGACCAGCAAAGTGATGTAGACCAGCTGCTTGACGGCAGCTCCAAGCTCCATCAAAGCAAGGTGCCTGCCCGAATGCTCAAGGATCATCGCCTCGTGCACCATCGTAAGCTCAAGGTGCGTCGCGGGATCATCCACCGGTATCCTGGATGTCTCGGCTATAATAATGACCAAGAGGGCAAGGAAGACCATGATGAACACCGGCTGCGCCAGAGGTATCCCGATACCTTTGGCGGCTTCCATCATTGAATAAACCGAGGTCGATCCGGCTATAAGCCCTGTCGTAAACACCGCGACAAGGACCGAAGGTTCAATCAGGGATGATATCATCGCTTCACGGCTGCTCCCCATGCCTCCGAAGGTGCTTGCCGTATCGAGCCCGGCAATTGTCAGGAAAAACCTTCCCAGAGCAAGGACATATATCAACAGGATGATATCTCCCGGAAACCCTGCCGGCGTGACCAGCGTCGTCGCGGGGACAAGCAGGGCGGCTGCAGCGGCCGTGGCGAATACAACGTACGGCGCGACCCTGAATACCCATGATGCGGTCTCCGAGACCACGGCTTTCTTCTTCAGCAGCTTATAAAGGTCGTAGTACAGCTGCAGGATCGGAGCGCCTTTTCTTTTCTGCGTCAGGGCTTTGACCTTCTTTATCACCCCGTTCACCAGAGGCGCGATCATAATGATGACTGCCAGTTGCAATATTATGTAAACTACACTCTTCATATGGGTTTTCCTCTTATTCCACGTTGCCTTTCCTATGCGAGCCTGTTACGCGAGCATGCTACGCAAGCCTGTTACGCAGGCCTGTTACACGAGCCTGTTGTAAAGCATTAATACCAGGACGGTTATAAATATGTACACCAGGTACCTGTGCACGCTTCCCGTCTGCACGGAGAATTTTACCCTGCGTGAAAGGTCTTTGACCATCCGCAGGACAGGCGTATAAAAATATCTCTCAAAAATCGATTCATTCGACAGCTTATAGCTGATCGAGACCGGAAAGTATTGGGAAACGCCCTCTTCGAGCTTGACTTCCCTTCTGGGCCGGTACAGTATCCTCAAGGCGATCCGCAATGGTTTCGAGAATCCGGTGGCGCTGTACTGCATCCTCGAATTCAGCGCTTCAAAACCGCAATCCCAAGTCCCATATTTCCTTTCAACATACTTCCCGCCGATCACCCTTATTACCAAAAGCGAACCCAGTATGATCCCGGCTAATATGATCAGCGTCTCGAACGGTGAAATGCTGTTGCCGGAGACATTCAACGGGTACCAGACTATCACGGGGCCTCCCCTCAGATGTTCCAGCATTGAAACGCCGCCGATGCCCATTGCCACGCTGTCGACGACCTTGATGAACACCATGGGGAAAAGGCCGATGGCAAGGCAGAAGACAGCCAGTATGCCCATCCCGATATTCATCGTCAGCGGAACCTCTTTTGCGTGCGAAGCATGTTCGCTCCTCGGACGGCCGAGGAAAGAAATCCCGAAGAGCTTGACAAAGCAAGCCACCGCAAGCGCCCCAGCCAATGCAAGCGCCGCCGCCGACAGGATCGACGCGATATTGATGCCGGCCTGTCCGGGACTGATACTCGCAAAAAGCGACTGATAGGTCAGCCACTCGCTTATAAAGCCGTTAAAGGGGACGATCGCGCATATTGATAATGAAAAGCACAGTACGAACACCGCCGTCACCGGCATCTTCTTTATCAATCCGCCAAGTTCCTCAATATCCTTGGTGTGCGTCGAATACTGGACCGAGCCGGCGCCGAGGAAAAGTCCGCCTTTGAACAAGGTATGGTTGAAAGTATGTAAAAGGGATGCGATAAGCGCCAGACCGCCCAGAAGCGCGTCATGCTGAGCGAACGCTATAAAGCTGACGCCCAGGCCCATCAGTATTATCCCGATATTCTCAATGCTGTGAAACGCCAGAAGCCGCTTGATATTATGCTCCATCAGGGCATATGCCACCCCAAGCACCGTCGATACGACGCCGGCAACCAGGACCAGAACGCCCCACCAGGTCTGTTCGGCGCCCAGATAAGATAGCATGAATCTGATCATGCCGTATATCGCAGTCTTGATCATTACGCCCGACATTAGGGCCGAAACATTGCTTGAAGCGGCGGGATGCGCATAGGGCAGCCAGATATGGACGGGAATAACCCCGGCTTTTGTCCCGAATCCTATGAGGAACAAGATGAACATCACGCTCTTGGCAAATTCCGGTATGGACGCCGAAGATCCGGACATATCAAACGACTTGGTATAACCGAACATGATCATGAATGCGATCAACAGGAATGCCGTGCCGATATGCGTCATGATTATGTATAACGTGCCGGCTCTCTGATTCTCTTCCTTCTCCGACTCGAAGACCACCAGGAAATACGAGATCACCGACATGGCCTCCCACGCTATAAGGAAGAAAACGGCATTACCCGCGGTCATCACAAATATCATGGAGAGGATGAAGGTCGAGTACAGGAAATTGAAAATCCCCACATTGCGTTTGCCATAATAATGCGAGATGTAACCGATCGAATATATCGAAACGCATAATGTGAGCACCGACAAACCGAGCACGAAATAGGCCGACAACTTGTCGACCGTCAGGCTGGCCGATACGAAAGGTATCGCGGACTTGAAGATTTCAATCGTTATTTTGTCATTGCCTGAAACGATGTGCGCCAGAGAAGCGACGGCTCCGACCGCCGAAGCTATGATACATATGATATTTGAAACGATATTGCATAGCCTGTGCCGCTTGATTAATACCAGCGAAGCCGCGGCCGCGGCCCCAAAAAGCAGAATTGCCGCAAGTAACAACACACCGATGTAGCCTATGATGCCTGCCCCCTCCTCAATTGCTATGTCAATTAATATATCAATTACTGTAACAATTACTATCTATCTATATAGCTCTTATAATATCCTACTAATAATAGTATTTCGGAGCGCAAACGACAAGTGATAATCCGGCTCAATTAATCAACTTCTTAAATTTTTAGCAAATTTCTAAAATAGTTGCTAAAAAGTCGGGGATCTGTTTTATCTGAAGAATGCATCAAAATAGTCAAAATCATTCGCAATTCTCAGTAATGTAAATACTCTGCTGAAGTTCGGCTGATATATAGACTCCTCAACTATTTCGAAGTCATTATTCTCCTCAATAAACCACTCTCCACAGTTCAAAATACGGCTCATGGATTCATTACTGTATCGGCTGTTAAGTAATTCTTTTGCTGCTGACGCTTGTATGACATCAGGTCTTAAATGCAGATCAAAATTTTTTGATTTTCCCTGAATAATCTTCCTTCCAGTCCTGTAGTAGAGTAAAGCCAAGACCTTTTCATCAGTATAAGCAATCACTTTCCTTGTCATTGCTCCTAATGACACATTATACTCCTGAGCCAGTTGCTTGATTAATTCCAAGGTTATTGTTTTCCCTTCAATCTTTGGTATTAAGGAAAAAGTGGGGATTAGCAACTCCGATGCAAAAATATCCGCTTCGTTCTCTGAAGTATCGCTAGTATCAAAATTACCTATTTTATAGCAAGCACAACGACTGCTGTGCCAGGGAATAAAAAAATGACCAACCTCATGTGCTATGGTAAACCTTTGTCGCGGTGTATAAAGTATTTTCCGTTCATTGATGATAATCAATTTCTTTCCACTTGATACAACCAAAAAGGCTTCTGCTGTACTTATATCTTCAAAGCTTATCTTTATATCATAAAAATCGCAGACACTATAAATATCAACTGGTGGAGTCAATCTCATTGAATAAACAACATCCTGAGCATACCGCTCAGGACAATTTTCATATAGATACCTCATATTGCTCACACATACTTGGATATAATATCCGCATCCTGTTTATTTAGTTCTCCGGATTTGCTTCTAGCGGCAATGTCAAATGAACCGCCGCCAGTCATGAATGCCTCGACTTCCTTTCTGAAGAACCTCCACTCACGGCCAAATTTATAAGCCTTAAGTCTACCGTCTTTGATCATGTTATATATAGTTTGGCTTGTAACCCGTAGTAAGTCTGCTACTTCGGTCAGGTTCAGTACATCCGGTTTTTGTTCGTCAGAAACCTCAGCTAGGCTCTTACCTAGCTTTTGCAGCATTACTGAATCTTTACCTTCGAGGATTATTTCACCACATTTCGGACATACATAGGCACTAACACCTTCTACCGTTAACTTATACTGTCCCCATCCTGTATTAATGGACGTTTGCTTTTGTTCCATCTTCGTATTACAGATATAACAGTTCTTACTCATTTCAAATACATCCCCCTTCTTTTTAGAACATCGCCCACATATTTCCAAACTTCATCTCTAGTTCTACAAACAGTAATGATCAGCGGGGTGTCTAAAGCGGCCACAATCACATATATTTCAGGTGTTTTATCAGTAGCTTCTTGAAACAAGACTTTAATATCATCCGTTATTTTATCTCTTTGGAATTCTACCGTTTGACCTTCCAAAATACATTTCAGCACCTTTTCAATGTCTATTTGCCTTTCCGCCATTCTTTGATGAGCATGGGCAGAAACATCGAAGCGGTCCTCACTAACCCTTTTCCGGATTAGTTTTTCTGCCAGTTGTTCTATCATTCAGTTTACCCCTTCTTAATTACATTATACGCTATCAGCGTTATATTGACAATAAATTATTATAAAATATTATAAATTACTATAAATATTTATAAATTATTATAAATTGAAGCAAGTGGCAGTTCACAGGGCAACATTAGGGTTCTTGAGTATCTGGTCAACCTTCAAAAATCTTTTGTCTGTTTGAAATAGTATTGTTAAACCCATATTGACATAGCTTACCGTCCTTGCCGTAACTCGGTCGCTGGAGCATGTCGCCAAGACTATATGCGTTTACACTAAATCCGGCATTCTATCTATGATACGGATATTCGGATATGCATCAAGCTGCTCTCTGGATGTTGTGCCTGATAAGACGCCGATGAAGTCAACGCCTGCATTTTGCGCCGTTTGCGCGTCGATGACGCTGTCGCCCACAAAGACACAATCTTCCTTACTGAGATCGAGCATATGAATGGCCTTTATCAGTCCTTCGGGATCGGGTTTGAATTCCGAGACATCTTCGCCGCCGATAACGACTTCGAAAATGCCTGCCAAATCATACCGGTCCAAAACTTCGGCTATCCTGTAACGAAATTTGGTCGACACGATGCCACACCTGATTCCCTGGCTGCATAATGAACGTACGGTTTCAGGCACATTAGCAAAAAATACGGTATTTATATTCATCAAATCATCAGCCTTTTGCTTGAAGATGACTCTGAACGGCTCAAACGCGTCAGGGTCATCGATGGAAGTGAGCGCGGTAAAAATCCCGGGTAGCGGAAGCCCGATCGTCTTGCAGATCTCTTCATCTGAAGGTATTGAGTAGCCCGTCTTCGACAGCGAATACGCCACACATTTACAGACACCCTTTGAAGAGTCCACAAGCGTGTAATCAAAATCGAACAAAATTGCCTTATAACGGCCGATTAAATCAGTCATGTTATGTATCTTCTCTCATTTAAAATCCATATTTGTATCAAGTATAGATAATTTTTTATAATACCGCAAGAACCGCTCTTCATTTGCTTTCCTTTTCAAAATCCATATAGAGCAGGCTCGGTTGTATGCCGGTATTGTTCTGGTACTTCCCGCTCCTGTATTTCACATATTCGCCTTCGATGGAATGATAATATATCTGGCAGATTTCAACTCCCGGATATATTCTTACAGGCTGGACGCACTGTATCTCCAGCGTCCAATAACCGCTGAACCCGACGTCCCCGAACCCTGCGGTCACATGCACATAAAGCCCCAGCCGCCCTACAGATGAACGCCCTTCGAGCATGGGGACGTAATTCTCCGTCTTTGTGTATTCTATCGTCCGTCCCAGATATAGAATCCCGGGCTCAAGAACAAGGCCTTCCTCCGGTATGGTCATACTCTTGGTTTTGTTCGGTCTCTTCATATCAAGGACATCTTCTTCATAGACCAGCAGCTCATTGTGCAGCCGCAGATTGTAGCTGTTCGGATTAATATATCTCTCATCAAAAGGCTCGATCACTATGTCCTTACCAATACGTCTTTTTATCTCCAGCCCGGATAAAATCAATCAAACCGCCCTCCCCGTTTCTTTTACCTTGCAACTTGGAGTTCATTTATTAAGCAGTTGTCATCTAAAGCCTCTTAAACCACTATTCCCGTATACTCACGACTCATGCAAAATACGTGCCTCCTAGAATTTCTCCCACTTAATGACTTCGTCCAAGGGTTTCTTGGGGGTCTTTTTTTCCTCATCCGGGTATCCTACTGCGATAATGGTCATCAGCTCATATTCTTCGGGGCAGCCAAGAAGTTTTTTGACAGCTTCGGAATGCTGCTTTTTATAGGAATTTACCCAGCAAGTCCCAAGGTTATAGGCTTGGGCGGCGATTATCATATTTTCCGTTGCCGCGCATGAATCCTCAAGCATCGTTTCTTCGCCCGTCCTGCAGAACACCATAATGCAAGCCCCGGCGTCCTTTATGAAACGGCCGTATTGTGCGGCTTGCGAGATTTGATAACGCAGTTCCTGATCGGTTATGACCAGAAATACCCACGGCTGATGGTTATACCCGCTCGGCGCGAGCCTGCCGCAATCCACGATGTCTTTAAGCACTTCTGCGGGGATTGGCATATTTTTATACTTCCTGATGCTTACCCGTGACTTGATAGCTTGTATGGCGTCCATTGCAACCTCTCCAAACAGTAGTCATGCCTATTGCAGGTATTTGCGCTCAAATTTGCTGAGCAGCTCATGCAATTCATCATGTGTGCCTTTGCCCATGACTTGCTCTTCAAATTCTTCAAATGAACTCAACAGCTGGGTTTGCACATCAGCCGGTATCTTTTTGTCTCCCAAAGGGAACAGGATCATATTTTCCTTGCTTATATGCGAGCGCAGCAAACCGATATAATCTGCCGCCGCTTCTATAAAGCGGTTATCAAGTACGCCTCCGTCATCGGTTTCGGCATAAGCCTCAACTGATTTAACCATGTCAGCTATGTACTTTCTTCCCTGTTCATGCTCGATGAGCATCTGCCCGATCGGTCCCCTGTCTTTCGGGATTCCGGCCTTTTCCATCGCGGGGAATAATAGCCCTTCTTCTTTGCCGTGATGACACTTGTCGGCAAATAGTTTGAGAAAACGCACCATTTGTTTGGCATCGCTGACATCTACCGGCTTTTTCTCCTTGAGCATAAAGACCATCTTCTCAAGGATCTTCAGCCCGAACAATATCCCTTCGTGCTCATTCATCAAATCTTCGCTTGCGTAACGCATGACACGACCTCCTTTTTGGGCTTTATATAAAGTTTTATTAATACTAATATTCTATCACGTTTTATTCTAATTTGGCATTATCTAGACAACTGTGAGACATTGATGAGTTATGTATACCCAAAGGAAGTCCTATTCAGACCGGTATCGCTGAAATCGGACCCCTTTAGGTTGCTGTAAATGAACTTACTTATGATACTTATGATCCGGTTATCTTATTACCTGTGATTACCTGTGAAACATCTGCAGCAGGCGCAGAAAGTGGTTGGCCTCGCGCAAGACGTGGTCGCCCAACAGAGGTATGATTATCGACCTGATCCTGCATGCTAATAATCCTTGCGTCCCCTGAGCCTTGAAATCCCGTATCCTGCGCGTGGCTTCAAGGCTATCGCTGGTAACCTTACCAACCTGCGCCGGCGCGGGCATCGTGGCTTGCATGGCGGCTTTTGCCTTGGCAGTCAGTTCGTCAAACTCATTTCCGAAGTCGTTGGCCGCCTGAATCAGTTCCTCTTCCGTCGGATCAAGCAATCCCCTGATAAATTTGGCATGCTCGGCCATTATCCTGTTCCAGAACATCTCCTGCTCCAGAGCGTCTTTCTCGGACTCGATCTCTTCGCGGTTTTGCAGCTTTTGGACCATACACAGGTACAGCCGGGCTTCCCGCAGAATATGGTCTATCAGCAACGGGTAATTGAACGTAAAAACCCTACAATTCAACACTTCTGCAAGAAGGACGGTTTTAAACCGTATCAGGCCGGAAAGCAATTCTATAGCCCTGTTATTGATCATAGTCACACGCTGCGCAAGAACTGGATCAGCCATCATCTGTCCAACGGCGCCTCCCGCTGCCAGCCCGGCCTCAGCCCTGGTGATACCTGTCTGTAGCTGGACACCGGAAAAAAACTCTGTGGAAACCTCTGCATTCAGGGTAAAAGGTGTTACGACCTCGCCGGACTGCAGAACTGCGGGACTGACGACGCC
>CAZCKQ010000059.1:0-9286 GCA_964499315.1 uncultured Eubacteriales bacterium
TGCGATTTCGACGACCGGAACGATATTAAGGAATCGGCCATATCCCTTGCCACAATACACAGCGCTTCGAAAGGCTATGTGCCGCCGCCCGGCGCCAAAACGCAGGATGAACTCGGCAAGCTCCCTGCGAGCTTTTCCAAAAGGCTGGATGAGATCCGCAAATTAAAAAAGATCGCTGCCCGCGGTAAGAGCGATTTTGATATTCTTTTTATAAATAATGCGGATAATTTCCTGCGCATAGGCGAGGAAGCAAGCCGCATGCTCAATGGCCCGGAGTACTTGCGCCTTGTGGAGGAAGCCCGTCAAAGCAGGGGATTCTGCCATCATGATTACACCTACAGCAACCTGATATTCACACAGAACGGCCTTTTTGTGATAAATTTCGAATTTTGCCGGTTTGAACTGAAGGTTTACGACATAGCCAATTTCCTGCGGAGGAAGATGAGAAAGTGCAACTGGCTGATCGACGAAGCCTCGTTCATTCTAGACATATACCAATCGGTAGAGAAATTGTCACGGGACGACTTCTACGTCCTGGGTATCATGCTGCGCTTCCCGCAAAAGTTCTGGAGGGCGGCCAACAAATACTACAACAGCAGGAGGAGCCTGCTTGACAGGAGCCTTTTCACCAAACTCAAGGAATCGGTAGACGAGCTCAAACCTCACGGCGCGTTCATCAACGCCTATAACCGGCTATTTCTGTGAAGCCATAACGGTTTTCAAAACTTACTTTTTTGTGTCATTATTATCTTGTTTTCCTGCACCTAACGCGCCGAAACGCCATATTATGTAACATGATTAAGTGGTGTATGGCGGATGATTCATTTGTTTAAACCAGTAGACATAGTAGCTCGCAAGTCTTACGGGATGGATATCCTGTTCAAGATAGCGGACACGAAGAGCAGCGGGCGGAACATAGATTATGTATTGAAGGGCATCGATTACAGGATAGAAGCCGACGCACCCGAGACAGACCTTATTTTGCAGACGCGCAAAGATGTCGATATGAAAAGGTCGGCGGTAAGGAGCAAGGTAGAGAACAAGACCCGGTCGGCGTATGCGCATGCCGGTTCGGTGATGTTAAAAAAAGCTGTTGGTAGAGATACTCCAAAAGATAACTCCGTAAGGTTTTCAAGACCCGGAAAAGTACTGCATTTAGATGGAGATAACGAGTATTTGTCAACATGCCTCGAAGAATATAGGAAAATGGGCGTCGATGCAACCGGGAGACATGTTGCCGAAAAAGAGCAGCCTGCGGTCGTCTTCAGGCTTTTGAACGAGCATAGGCCCGATATACTTGTGCTCACCGGCCATGACGGCGTGGCTAAAACAAAAGAAGGTTTCGGGAGCATCGCAAATTACAGGAATTCCAAGTATTTCGTCGAATCTGTGAGGGAAGCGCGCAGGTTCGATCCCGATTTTGACGGGCTGATCATATTTGCCGGAGCGTGCCAATCCATGTATCCGGAAATCATCAGCGCAGGGGCCAATTTTGCGAGCTCGCCGCGCCGGGTGCTGATACATGCGCTCGATCCGGTCCTCGTAAGCCAGAAGGTGGCCAATACCAGCTTCAACGCAGTGCTTTCGCCCAATGACGTGATCGGCGTCACCATAACCGGAGCCGACGGCATCGGCGGCCTGCAGGTCCGCGGCAAATACCGCAGCGGATACCCGAAGGACCTGTTCTGAAACAGGTCCTTCTCAGCATTCCCCAGACCAAGCCTACATATTTTAGTCATGTCAGACATTATTCACAACCGGCTTAGGAAAAAGAAAAAAACGGTTTGTTGACAGCAACAAGCGTCGCTATCCTCGGTTATTATATAATAGTAGCTAAGCATTTGTAAAAAGGAGGTTTAAGGTACAGAATGGATATGACGATGGATGAATTAAAACAAATTGCCGAGCAAAATGTAAAACCACGACAAATATCGAAGGATTGTCATGTCGCATCAGTCGCATGTGCTTTATTGACTGATAAAGGCAATTTGTTTGTGGGGGTATGTATTGATACAAATTGCAGTATGGGTTTTTGTGCAGAACATGCGGCTATTGCGCAAATGATAACAGGTGGAGAATCCAGAATAGTGAAAATCGTTGCAGTCGGCGTAAATGGTATAGTGTATTCTCCGTGCGGAAGGTGCAGGGAATTCATTTATCAAATCAATAATGAGAATCTGGATACCGAAATACTTGTCAGTAAGAATAAGGTCATAAAGCTCAATGAACTGCTTCCTTACCGATGGAACTAAGAGGCCGGTATGAGTATGCAAAAAGAGACTATCTCATATAAACATACTGAAGGATGCCAAATAAAAGCTGATATATACCTGTGCGGTATCAGAAATTCCCCTGTTATAATCCTTATACATGGCGGCGCTCTGATCTGGGGCTCCAGAAAAGATATAAGGCCGGATCAGATCGGGTTATATGCAAACGCCGGGTACAACGTTGTTTGCGTTGATTATCGGTTGGCGCCGGAGACAAAATTAATACATATTGTCGAGGATATCTGCGACGCCATCAGGTGGGTGAAGTCGGCAGGCAGCGCCGAATACCATTTTAACCCGGAGAAAACAGCTGTCATCGGGCATTCCGCAGGCGGCTATTTGTCCTTGATGACGGGGACATTCTCACAGCAAGATAGGCCGAATGCAATAATCTCGTTTTACGGGTATGGCGATATCAACGGCGATTGGTACTGCAAACCGAGCAGCCATTACTGCCGGAAGCCTATGGTCAGCAGGGTGGAGGCTTATGGTTCGATTGGGGATAAGGTCATTTCAGAGGGAAACGGCAACCGCTTCAAATACTATCTGTACTGCAGGCAAAACGGTATTTGGACAAGCGAAGTGAGCGGTCTGGACCTTGCTCGCGACGGTGAAAGACTCAGGCGGTATTGTCCTTACTATGAAGCAGACAAAAATTTCCCGCCTGTATTGTTTTTGCATGGCGACGAGGATACCGACGTCCCATACGAGCAATCAGTCATGATGACACGAAAGCTTGATGAATGCGGTGTCGCAAACAAGCTTATCACGATGAAGGGCATGGGGCATGTCTTCGATTGGCGGATGGATGATATAAATGTGAAAGCAGCGTTCGACGAAGTGCTCAGGTTTTTAAAGCGATATCTTAAATGAGCTTCGAATGGATTGAGCTTCGAGTGGATTTGACCCTTCTCATTCTCATTTTCTTGGTTATAATATATTCCAAGATATAGTGATAATTAGGATTATCGCAGTAAAGGGAGAAATTATATGGAACGTAAGATTATCAGTGTTTCTGGTAAAAGACAAGTAACAATTCCCAGGAAATTTTTCGAGGCGCTTTGCTTTAGTAATGAGGCTGAGTGTATTCTGCATAATAATGCAATAATTATTCGTCCTATAAGAGAAAACTTAAGAGGTGAATTTTCCGAACAGATACTTGCCGATTTGATTGCACAGGGGTTTTCAGGTCAGGAATTGCTTGGGAAATTCAAAGAAATGAGTAGGAAAATTGCTCCTGCTATCGAGAAATTGGTTCGTGAAGCTGATGATATAAATGTACGAAATCCATTTTAGCGGAGCTGCTGAGAGATATCTGAAAAAAGTCAAAGATAAGGGATTAAAAAAGGCATTCCACGCAGTTCTTGATGAAATAGCCGATAATCCTTATATCGGGGAATTAAAGACCGGTGATCTTTTAGGTATTTATTGCTATGGTGTTTACTATAAAAGACCCAATTATGAAGTTGCTTACAGAATTTATGTCCAATGGAGAGGCTGGGTGAGTTCATGTTAAGCATTTTCAGAAAGCAAAACGGAATGAGCATTGTCGGACAGGGCGCGAAAATAATTCTGTTCATGCTGCCATCTTTAGTTGCTGCCATCCTGGTGCATACCTATTTGCCCCGAATTGCCGCATTGCCCGGGAGTATCTCTTTCATAAGACCCGGCTGATCCCGTTTAAAAAACCTTGCCGAAGGTATTGACAACCTTAATAATTACTGGCCATATAAAAATTGAATTTTAGATTGGCCAATATACTCTTATTAATGGAGCATTGGCGCATAATTGTTTCATCCGTCATACGATAAATCAGAATGATATCAGAAATGATAATGGTAACAGCATCAGGAGTGGTATGAAATGGATGAGACAGTCAGCGGAGGTTACAGGCAGAGACCGAGGATACCGGCATCGTGCCCGCCCGGATTCTTGGGCAGATATACCGTATCGCCCGGCGATACTATGTTCATGCTTTCACAGATATTCAGAACAAGACTTGAAGCGCTTGCCGTAAATAATCCGCATATAACCAACCCCAATCTGATCTTCCCCGGTGATGTGCTATGTGTCCCGAGTCAGGTTTCCATCCCATGCTGTGTTGTGCTTCAAAAGCAGGGACGCGTCCCGTTCGGCACGGGAGGCGTGGCATTCGCCAATTTCGGGCCGAGGGGCGGCCAGTCGGTGAGCGTCATGGCAACGTTGCCTCCGCCGTCATTCTTCGGCAATTTTCAAATATATACTGCGACTGTGTTCATAAGAGATATCGGGGGATTCGGCAACCTATTGTTCCCGACACCGGAAGATCCGCCTACATGGGCGACAAGGATAGACCTTCCCACCGCCGCCGCCCTGCTGCCTGATTCGCAAGTCGTGGTCAGACCTTCGAATTCAGTCACGGGAATTGACGGTCCGGTATTGCTGTTTGGTTCGCTCCGGTCTTGTGAGTTCTGCGGAGCAACCTCGATTTAGGTTACAGACAGTTCAAGAAATTTGAAGTCGCCAAGATCGCAAGATAGCCCCCTTACGAATAGCGGATCTGTTTCGTATTCCTGCATAGTGAAGTTTATATCCGGCCAATATGCATTCGCAACTCTGTAATTACAATAAAATGATTTGTCAATATTATTGAAAAATTATAAAATAAAGTGAGTACATGATTTGGGTCTAATGTTGTACAAAAAAGGAAAGAGGCTGTGGAAATGAGTAAAATGAAATTCAAATTTACAGGAGATATATCAGGACTGGCAGAAGGAATTGGTGTTTTTGCTGAGGAGCTCGGATTTGAAACAGCAGAGGATGGAATGCCTGTTGAGGTTGAAAAGACACCGTCCGGAGCTGGTAATATATCCGGAAAGATCAAAGTTGCTTTTGATGGCAAAAAAGGCGCAATTAAATATTGTAATAAAATTCATTTCTTCCGCGCTCTGGGATTATTCATAGAAGCAATGGAGCGGGATGGTCAATTTCAGCAGCACGGCCATTTCCAAATAACCGAGGAGCCTCAGTTTACATTGAATGGCCCTATGTTTGATGCTTCCCGCAATGCTGTTTTGACAGTTGAGAGCATAAAGACCATGATTCGGAAAATGGCATTGATGGGGCTGAACATGCTGATGCTGTACACGGAAGATACATATATTATTGAAAGCAGGCCCTATTTCGGTTATATGCGCGGCAGGTATAGCTATGAGGAATTGAAGGAATGTGATGATTACGCAGATATCTTCGGGATAGAAATCATACCTTGTATCCAGACGCTTGCTCATCTGACGCAAGCTCTAAAATGGAGATATGCTGAACAAATAAGGGATACTGGGGATATTTTGCTTGCCGGTGATGAAAAGACCTATCAATTTATCGAGGACATGATGAAAGCGGCATCTGCCCCGTTCAGAAGCAAAAGAATACATATAGGAATGGATGAAGCGCACAATCTTGGGCTGGGGAAATACCTCGATAAAAACGGTTACCAAAGAAGGTTCGATATTATGAACAAGCACCTGGAAAGGGTGGTTGGGATTGCTTCCCGGTTTGGACTGAAGCCCATGATATGGAGCGATATGTATTTCATGCTGGGATCGAAGTCAGGAAATTATTATGATCCGGAATCTGTGATACCCCAGGATGTAATAGACAATGTGCCGATGGATGTCCGGCTTGTGTACTGGGACTATTTCCATGCGGACGAGGAATTCTACCGGGAATATATTAGACGTCATAAAAAGTTCGGATCCACTCCTGTTTTTGCCGGAGGGATCTGGACATGGATCGGATTTTGCACTAACTACAGCAAGACATTTAAGACTTCAAACGCGGCGCTGAATGCCTGTAAAGCCGAAGGGGTGAGGGAGGTCATCGCCACGATCTGGGGGGATAACGGCAACGAAAGCAACTGTTTCTCTGCGTTGCTGGGGCTTCAGCTGTATGCAGAGCATGGGTATGCAAGACAACTGGACATGGATAAGCTCAAAAAGCGGTTTAAATTCTGTACCGGTGGAGAGTATGAATCTTTTATGGATTTAAGCTGCCTTGATGAGATCCCGGGGTCTATTGAAGCAACCGAAGCAGTCACTGTTTATCATCCGAATAATCCATCGAAATATCTTTTATGGCAGGATACTTTAATAGGACTGTTTGATAAAAATGTTGAGGGATTGGATATTGATATTGCAGATCATTATTCCTGCTTAAAAGATAAAATGAAAAAACATATAGCCGAAAACAAAGAGTGGGGGTTTGTTTTCGATGTGCCTGAAAAATTATGCTCAGTTCTGAGTATAAAGAGCGATATCGGGCTCAGGATGAAGGATTGCTATGACAAAAAGGACTTGGATGGGCTTAAGCAAATTGTGCACCAGCTTTCCGAGCTTTTAAAGAGAATAATCGAGTTGAGGAATGCACATAGAGAACAGTGGTTCAGAACCTATAAGCCTTTTGGGTGGGAAGTGCTGGATCTCCGCTATGGCGGCTTGTCTGCAAGGATAGATACTGCGATAAAGAGAATAACGGACTACCTGGAAGGAAGAATCGACAAGATCGATGAACTCGAGGAAGAAAGGCTGTATTTCGATGGTCGCGAAGGAGCCGAGAGCACAGCGCTGTGTCACTGCAATCTATATCATAGAATCGTAACAGCCGGTGATATGATATTTAAATCGGAGTAATTGGAGGCAAGCTATGAAAAAATTGTTATTGTCGGTTTTGTTATTAAGTATTGTGCTTTCGGGCTGCAACAGCGCAGATAAAAGTGCAGATATAAATACGGAGTATCAAGCATTGATTCAAGAGAATTCGTCGCTTAAAGAAGAGAACGAAAATCTTAAAAGCTTGAATGACAGTATGCAGAAAGAGATTGAGCAGTATAAGGATCTAAGCAAGTTAAGCATCAGCTATATCGGGTATGAACAGCGGTATAGGTATATTGAATCAGGCAAAGAAATATACTGGATTCCATCCGATACTCTAAATAAAATGATTTCTACATACGGGAATACGCTGGCGGAAGTGATTTTCGCAGGTTTCACCAAAGAAGACGAAATATGGTTGTTTGTGGCCATTCCGACATTTGATACACCATCAAATAACATGGGGTGGATTCGAGAATCTGACACACAAGAGTATTCAAAACAGATACTTAAAGATATTGAAGTAGGCATCATAATCAAAAAGGGAGTTGTCGGCTATCAGCACCTTCCAGATTACGGTGACGGAAAATTTGTCACTGATCAGGACTCAAAAGGGATGATTGAAAAGAAAGAAAATGGCAAGGTATTGGTCATGTTCGCAGGTGGCAATGAGGTTTGGTATGATGAAAAAGATATAAGTTATCCGGATATGCCAAATGAATAATCGCTATTATGTTTCAAAGAACTCGGCGTAGAGGGCTTTTACGGCATCGACGGAGTCTTCGTGCAGGATGCCGAACATAACGCTGACCTCGGATGCGCCCTGATTGATTATTTCAATATTAATATTATACCTTACAAAAGCTGCTGTTGCTCTTGCCGCGATACCCACCGTGCGACGCATGCCTTCGCCCACGATCATCACCAGCGAAAGGCCATGTCGGACTGACACTTCGTCAGCGTTGAGCTGCTCCTTGATCCTTTTAACGATCTTATCTTCAATTCCGGCTGTGAGCTGGTTTTCCTTAAGCAGTACTGAGATATTGTCGATCCCGGAAGGCGTATGCTCGTATGACAGCTTCTCTTCCTCGAAGATCTGCAGGAGTTTGCGTCCGATGCCTATCTCCCTGTTCATGAGGTACTTGCTGATGTTGATGCTGCAAAAACCGTTCTCGCAGGCGATTCCGGCCACGGGTCCGTTGCCGTTCTCCCTCTCCGGGGTGATCAAGGTGCCGGGCGCCGCAGGATTGTTCGTATTCTTGATGCAGACGGGTATGCCTTTGCGGTAGACCGGTTCCAGCGCCTCTTCGTGGAATACGCTGAATCCAGAATATGAGAGCTCGCGCATCTCCCTGTAGGTCAGTTTTTTAATAGGCAGCGGATTGCTTATGATGTTCGGATTGGCGACGAACACGCTGTCGACGTCGGTGAAGTTCTCGTAGACATCGGCATTTACTGCGGCTGCAAGTATGGAGCCGGTAATATCCGAGCCGCCCCGTGGGAATGTGGCGATGTCGCCATCGACGGTATAACCGAAAAAGCCCGGGAATATGGTTATGCCGTCCAAAGACCCGAGCGAGCGGGCCAGATTGGCATATGACTGCGGCAGAATCTGCGCGTTGCCAAACTCGGAACTTAGCAGCAAGCCTGCATCACGTGGATTGACGTATCTTGCGTTCACGCCTGACGCCCTCAGGTATGATGCAACGAGCCTTGCGCTGTAGTCCTCGCCGGCGGCCTTTAGTGCGTCGGTGAACCTTCCGGCGTTCGAGGCGTCCGAAGCCAGCCTTTTATCTAAATCATTTCGGATTTCATCAGCACATGCGCCATCAAGCCCAAGCCCAATGGCAATTTCATCAAAACGGGCGACAACTTTTTCTTTTTCGGCGTCGGCATTGCCTTTTTGCAGCATTGCCTGCGCGCAAGATATGAGCAGATCGGTAACCTTGATGTCATCCTTGAAGCGTTTGCCGGGAGCCGATACCACTACAAGCCTTCTATCGGAATCTGAGAGCACTATATCGCATATCTTTTTTACCTGAGATGCATTTGCCAGGGATGTACCGCCGAATTTCACAACCTTCATTTTTTCGCCCCTGCCTGCCTTTTTTGTATAATTGATATATTATATTCCGCAGAAATACGTGTCAAGTGGAATTGCATATCAGGCTTTTAAAATGATCTTAGTTGCTGCATGGGTGGTCATTTTTTCAACTTTTGGGCAAATAATAACCATATTATGGATAAATATGGATATATATACAGCGTATATGTGAAATTCTGCATATTAATTCATTATTTGGCCCAAATAGTGCCCATTACCTGAAAAATTGTCCACTCATGTATCCACTCACGTATCCACTCACGTATCCACTCATGTATCCACTC
>CAZCKQ010000060.1:0-9195 GCA_964499315.1 uncultured Eubacteriales bacterium
TACTATCAGCAATAGTAATAATGGTTCATTTTGCAGAAAAGCCGGACAGTTTTCCCTGTCCGGCTTTGAACATTTAAAAATAATGATTACAGATTTTGCGGTATTGCGACTTCGAAACCAAGGTAATCCCCAAGCGCCTCGCACACAGGTCCCATGACAAAACCCGGGGCGATGCTCACATGATGCCTGTGCCCCACGTGTCCGATATGCAGCATTACATCCTGCAGATTACGTATATTGGCGACGCCTGCGCATCCGAAGAATTCTTCGGGAATGTAGTCGTCGGTGATCGACCCTTCGCCAAGATAAATCCTGATCTTACCGGCATCGGTCAACAGCCTTCCGAAAGTGAAATCCATCGGTTTAATGCGTCCCACATTGCATCCGTAACCGCATCCTTTGCCGAGAGAATTCGCGATTATCAACTGGTCTGATATGCGTCCCTTGCCTGCCATGAGGCTTGGAGGCACCGGACCGCAGTGGAACAGGATGCATTTATCCTCGTCCTCTTTGTAGTTGTTGTTCCAGTCAAGACACGTGGCCGCATTGCCCGAAGCAAGCTGCAAAGCATACATCATGACAGCATTGCCCACATCCACCTCACAAGCCGCGGGTATGCCGACATCGTCCAGCATCCCGAGAAGGACGCACGGCGATACGCCGAGCTGCGACTGCATTTCGGTCCAACATCTGAGTGAAATGGCATCCATCTTGTACTCTTCGATTATGTTCTGCAGCGCTATGTAGAGTTGGGTAAGCCTGGTGATGGAAGCCTCAGGGATGTCTTTCCAGGTGGACGCGTCTTTGATTTGCTCCATGTTTTCCTTAAATCCGGGATCCCCAGCCTTTATTTTATTCACACGCGCAAAAACATCCGAAAGGTCGATCGTCTCGACTGTTATTCCGTTCCTCTGCAGAGTGGTCTCATCGATCCTGACGGTTTTGAAGGCTGTCGTCCTTGCGCCTATCGCTCCTACCGTCATCCTCCTGACGCCTTTATACACTTTACACAAACGGTCGAAGTAATCGATGCTTTGCTTGAAGCGACTGCTCGACGGGCTTACCGTATGGGGTTTCATGATGGTGAATTTCAAGCCGTACTGCTTGAACACATTCATTATCGAAACCTTGCCGCAGAAGGCATCCCTTCTTGATTCCATCCCCATCTTGTCCATTTCGTCGGGATATGCCTGTATGAATATCGGTACGCCTGCATCCTTCAGAGCCGCGATGGCGCCGGTCTCGTCCCCGAAATTCGGAAGACAGAGGATCACTCCGTCGTATTTGCCCTGATTGGCCTTGAGGAAATTGGCGTATACTTCTCCCTCGGTCGTTGTTTCGACGGCGCCGTGGCGAGTAGCGCCGGCATCCAGCATAAGCGTCCCATATCCGAGTCCCTCGAGCACCTGCTTCATCTCCTGCCTTGCAGACGAAATGAGGGAAGCCGGGAAAAACCCGCGATTTCCGAAATAAAGCGCAAATGTCGATTTATTTTGCTTCATTTCAATTTTCTCCTTTCAACCTATATATTTATTTATTAATTATGATATTGCCCGAAACAGATGTCAGGGATATTTGATGGTCGCCGCCGCCGGCCGTGCCTTCCATATTATTGCGCCGGATCGTACCCTGTACCGTAACCGGAAAATCACATTCTATATTACCGGAGACCGTATTGGCCTTAAGCTTGAATTCTGCATTTGCAGGCAATGACAATCTGATTTGTCCTGAAGTCGTAGAAGCATTGATATCGCCATTAAACTCGTCGAAATGGGCCTTCATTTCTCCGGATACCGTCTTTGAATCCAATTTTCCCGTAAAACCGGATGCTGTAATTCTCCCTGAAACAGTCTTCAGATTGGACGAGGCGGTATGTACGGATTTCAGATCGAGTGCCCCGGATACCGTATTAACATTTAGTGAACGAAGCGATTGTCCTTCAATTGAGACTTGCCCTGAAACCGTATTAATCTTTAAATCATTGGCGTATGTCTTTGGTATATAAATATCCAGCTTTAAATCGGAGCGGTTGAAACTCAAATTCAGGCTGAATGTCCCTTCGTTGAAAACTTCCCGTACATGGAGTCTCCCATTCAACAGTTCCATTTTGAACTCGAGTTTGCTGATCCCGTTATACGAACCATAATAGTGGACCCTGATCTCGTCCGTATCGACCGGAACGATATTGACCGGAGTACTTACAGTACCTGCATCTATTATTTCAATGCCGTCGATACTATATGTCTTATCCTCATTGAACTCCCTTTGTATTGCAGTTAACGGATTCCGACCGCCAAACGGCAATAATGAGGCAACCAGCACGGCTATAATTATTACGGCAATTAATATCAAAATGATATTTCCGACCCTCTTGTCATTCATGACTGGATACTCCTTTACATCAAAGACAGATTGTTCGTATTAACAATTCTATCATAGCGTCAAATGCGTTATCAATAAATAAATTTGCATTGTATGCAGACGACGGTTTAGAATATATACATAATAGTTCCAGTACAAAGCAAATTTAAGTCAAATTGGGGGTATACCGTGAAGATAGACGAAATAAAGCTGCTTGCCGGAAAATTAAGGGAGAACATATCCAGAGTCATCATCGGCAAGGATGAGACGATAGATCTGGTTCTGATATCGCTTTTGTGTTCCGGGCATGTATTGCTCGAAGACGTGCCGGGGGTCGGCAAGACGATGCTCGCCAAGTGCCTTGCCAGATCGATGGACTGCGCTTATAAACGCGTGCAGTTCACGCCCGACCTGCTGCCGTCCGACGTGACCGGCGTCAACTATTTCGATCAGAGGGTCGGAGAATTCAAGTTCAGGCCGGGACCGGTGTTCTCAAATGTCATACTGGCCGATGAGATAAACAGGGCTACCCCAAGGACACAGTCAAGCCTGCTGGAATGCATGGAGGAAAGGCAGGTCACCATCGACGGCGAGACGAAGAACCTTTCAAGGCCTTTTTTTGTCATAGCCACGCAGAATCCCGTGGAGATCCAGGGAACGTTCCCCCTGCCCGAGGCCCAATTGGACAGGTTCTTCATGCGGCTCAGGATAGGCTACCCTTCATTTGAACAAGGTCTGGAGGTCCTTGACCGGTTCCGTGAAGGCAATCCTCTCGGAGAGATCGGTTATGTAGCCACTGCGTCGGAAATAATAGACGCTCAGGATTCACTTGCGCCGGTGCGCATCAATGATGCAATCAAAAATTATATAATGAAGATAGTCGAAAGGACAAGAAAGCACGACCGGATCTCGCTCGGAATAAGTCCGAGAGGCAGCATAGCTTTGATGAAGGCTTCGCAGGCAAACGCCGTATTGAACGGCAGGGACTTCGTCACCCCGGATGATATTAAACACACCGCAGTTCCGGTCCTGGCGCACAGACTGATGCTGAAAGGCCATTCGATCAGCAGGAGCGCCACAGAGGCCGAATCCGTCGTAAGCCATATCCTCGGTGAGATACCGGTCCCTACCGAAGAACTGTGAGCTAGGATTGAATAAGGATGTAAGTGCGGCATATGGAAATAATTGCATTAGTGCTGATAGTTTTTTTGGTAATCATACTGCAAAGTCATATCTATGACAAACTCGCATTCAGCAACCTCGAATATAACTGCGCGTTCAGCGAGCGGGAGGTAATGGAAGGCGGCAACGTCATGCTCGTGGAGACCATCTACAATGGGAAGCTGCTGCCGCTCCCATGGATCAGGGCGGAGCTTCAATCGTCGAGATGGCTTGAATTCACCGGATCAAAGACCGTAGCCGCGCAGCAAAACAGGTATGTCACCAGCAACTACCTGCTCCGGAGTTATCAAAAGACCACGAGAAGCTGGCGGTTGAAATGTACAAAAAGAGGGATTTATAAAAGCAGCAGCGCCGTACTCATCTCCGGGGACCTTCTCGGCATGCGCACCAGATCGAAGATGGTCGACGTCGATGCATCCGTTACTGTCTATCCTGTCACCGTCAGTCTTGATGAACTGTTTTTTCCGGCAAATTACCTTCATGGCGATACCATAGTCAGAAGATGGATAATCGACGACCCGTTCATCGTTTCCGGCGCCAGGGAATATTCGCCGCGCGACGCCATGAACCGCATACACTGGGCTGCCAGCGCCAAGACAGGCAGATTGATGACCAGGAACAACGATTATACTTCAAATCCTTCGATGACAGTCATCCTGAACATTCAATCACTGCATCACGAGAATGATCACGTCGTTTTTAAAGATGTGATGGAATTGGGGATCAGAGTGGCCGCAACGCTTTTTGACCACGCGCTTGCAAACGGCATACCCGTTAGGTTCAGCTCGAACGCCCGTATATGCGATCCAACCGGTGACGACGGCGACTCGCCGGAGCAGGCCGCGCTGACTGATGCTGCATCAGGAAGGGAGCATGTCGCTTCTCTGATGAAATTGCTCGCCGCCATCGAGATGCGGCAGAAGGACAGGATCGAGCGGCATTTGAACAAAATAGCCGGTAAAGTAGCCGGGAGCGACGTCTTTTTCGTAACCGCATACATCAACGAAGAGCTGACGGACCTGATGAGGGGGTTGAAGGAGCAAGGCAACAACGTTGCCGTAATTGTGCTGAATCCCTTGGAATCGGATGATTCCGGCTGGAAGATACCCGATGACCTGCGAATATTCTTTCACAGGCGGGAAGTAAGAGGGAAGTAAGAGGGAAGTAATATGAGGCAAAGCATCCGGAGAGAAATGGTCAGACTCCTTGAAATCGCGAGTATATTCTCATTTGAATATATGACGTTCATGGCGCTGCGCCAATATTTCTTTGCCGATGACGGAGGGATCCCGATGTTCGTTGCCGGTATCGCCGCCGCATATGCGGGCTATGCATTATCCAGGCTGATAGTCGGCAGCAGGAAGAAGTTGATTTATAGCCTCGCGGCATATTTGACCATACTGATTCCGGCAGGCCTGTATATCTTCATTTCCGTATCATTGTCGAAGAGCATCTGGCTCATATTGTTCGAGACCCCGGCGGTATTGATCTTCTATATCACAGGCATAAGGGCATCCCAGACAAAACAGGATTATTTCCTGAGCAGCCACAAGATCGGGGCCGGTATGATCTTTGCTGTATTATCCCTGCTATCGGCGCATACCATCACAAGTCTGAGCGGCATAAAGGTATATGAGCTTCTGCTGGGCCTGTTTTTCATGGCGTCAGGCATGATTGTCAAGAACCGGGAGCAGCTTGAAGCCCACTTGAAAATGGACGGCGAGATCTCCAGTGATTCTACGAACATCAGGAGATTCAACACCTGGCACATCATTGCGCTGTTCGTCATAATAATGCTGCTCTTCAATCTGAAAGGGATAATGATCTTCATTGTAAGTATTGCGGGCAAATTCATTTTGTTCGTCTTTCGTGCAATGCATTATATTATTACACTGTTAGGTAAGAAAGGTACTGAAGGCCTGCCGCAGACACCTTTTGGCGGACAAGGTCAGGAAGCGCCAATGGATATGTCCGAAGGTAACGGTATTGTCGGCCTGATCCTCACAGTATTGTTCATATTGCTGATGATTTACGTTTTCATTAAACTGATTCCGGTAGTATTCGCGGAAATAAAGGAGTCAGTCATATCGTTCATCAATCTTATCAAGCGGATATTGGCGCCCGGCGAAGCCAAAAAACCGTTCAACGAATACTATGTGGACGTAGTGGAAATAATCGTACCTCCCGAAAAGGCGCGGCGGAAGAAAGCCGCCCCGAAAGGCGTGACACTGCTTCAGGATAGGCTGCGCAAGCTGAAGAGGTCGGTCGATCCGGCCGAACGGCTGAGGCTGATGTACGGCGTCATATTATGCATGCTGGCCGGAAGGGGCACGGATATCGCCCCGCATGATACGACGGCCGAAATATTCGACAAAGCGGTTGATGCGTATTCGCGCGGTACGTTTGGGCGCGATACGTTTGGGCGCGATGCGAGTATAAAAGATACGGAGACCTCCTTGGACACTGAGACCTCCTTTGCCGACGACCTGAAGGATATGACAATTGCATATGAACGCGCAAGGTATGCAGACCACGTTCCGGATAGCGAAGAAGCCGCGAAGGCAGCAAAATGGTACCATAATATTACGAATTTGCTTTCTGCAGACCGAAAGTCACTGTCAAAGCAAAGGTGATTTGAAGGCGATTAGATATGAAGTTAGATACGAAGTTAGATACGAAGCCAGATATAAAGTTAGATTTGAAGTTCATGAGGGAAGCCTTAAAAGAGGCTAAAAAGGCCTTTCTGGAAGGCGAATCGCCGGTCGGCGCAGTGATCGTAAAAGACGGAAGGATAATCGCGCGGGGGTATAACAAAAGAGAGGCGGCAAACGACCCGCTTGCCCATGCCGAGCTTATCGCCATAAAAAAAGCGTCAAAAAAGCTGGATTCATGGCGGCTAAGCGATTGCGATCTGTATGTAACCCTCGAACCCTGCCCCATGTGCGCCGGCGCGATCATACAGTCAAGGATCAGGAGCGTCCGTTATGGCGCAAGAGACCCGAAGGCCGGCGCCGCAGGCTCCGTGACCGACCTTTTCCGCGCCGGCATGTTCAATCATGATGTTATGGTCGAAGGAGGCATCCTTGAAGAGGAATGCTCCAGGATACTGAAGGATTTTTTCGCCGGCCTGCGCGCAGCTGCAACTGAGCCCAAATGAACAAAACATTGTTTTAAAGCGCAGCCTGTGTTAGAATATTTTGCGGTGAATCCATACGTACAGCGGATTCATCCGACAATACGGAGAGGTATCGAAGCGGTCATAACGGGGCTGACTCGAAATCAGTTTGCGAGCAATCGCACGTGGGTTCGAATCCCACCCTCTCCGCCAAAATTTGTCCGAAAAGTCCGATTCATCGGGCTTTTCAGCTTTTTTACCCCAACATTATGTCTCGGATTATTTCGGTTTAATAAGTCTAACTGGCCAAAAATTTAAGTAATGGGACAAATAATTACCATATGTTGCCAATAATGTATGAACATACAAATATTTGATGCATTTTTCACGTATAAATATGCGTGATAATTAGCTTTTACATTTTAGGCGCGCCCAATAGTTGAATTTTTGACCAATAGTGCAATAATTTATATTCCTCTATCTGATAAAATATCGAACTGCTTTAGCCATGCCGGATTTATGAATTTTCCTTTCCTCAAGTAACGCGTTCAGTAATTTGACAGCAATATGCTTTGGAACAGATAAATTTAACTCAACATCCTTCCGGGATATTTCGCCCTTAGCAGTAATCAGCCTTATTATTTCTTGCTTTTGATCCTCTTGTGAAACAGCCCCGGTATAAGCTGTAAATTTAGGAAGAGTAATCACAAAGGAAGCCGGAGCGGGCTGTATTTCAGGTTTGCAAGGAGCTCCTGAGTAACTTTCGAAGATTTTTCGAATACCTGTACCGTAACTCTCGATTAGCTCCAAACGGTAAAAAACATCTGCGATAATGGGATTGCGCGGCTGAGACACGCCATTCATAATGTCAATCACGGTTATCCCTTTAACAAGCCCCCCTATGGACACAAACTCCATACGATCCTCATATATATTAATGATGATACTTCCTGAATAGTCATAGTCTCTATGAATAACGGCATTAAGTAATGCTTCACGGATTGCCTCCGGAGGATAATCCGGATGATCAATCCTCTTAAGACCGTCAAAAGTGGAGTTTTGATTGTTGCTCAAGTTCACATATTCATAAGCCTCGTCCATTTGCTTAAGCATAGAGCCAAAAAACTCTTTACGGGCTTTGAACTTGGTTTTTCCGGTTCCCTCGTAGACTGCGCATTTAATACTATGCTCGCATTGGTCGGACAGAAGCAGCGCCGCATTGGTGTAATATCCATCAGCGTCTATCAGCTTGAGCGTGCGGCGGTTTTCGGGTGTAAAGGAAAGACCGGCATCTGCAAAATATTTTTCTGTATAGGAAAAGGTCAATTCCTGGTTTAGGCAGCGTGATTTATCAAAAGCCATACCGTCACTTTCACGCAACATCTGACGGATTGCTTCATCCGTTGCGGGTACAGAGGACACACCATGCCGGACAAAGACACCGCTGGGCTTCAATCCTTTATCTGTTAGATGGTAAGGTCGCTTCACACCGCGCAGAACGATAACGCGGATAATCTTTGCACCGCCTTCGTCCACCGCTTCAATTGAGGTGTACGCCGTTAAATCGGGCTTGATCCCATCACGAATCATGTTCCCGATTTGCGCCATCGCATCATCCGGATTGGATACACCAACCGCCTGCCCGTCATTATCGATGCCTATATAAATTGTTCCGCCATCGGTATTGGCCAAGGCTATGACTTCTTTTTTGAAATCGGCATTTACTTCGCTTTTCAGCTCTATCGTTGTACTTTCCTCATATTTCATCAGAAGAACCCCCAAATCGTTATTCTATCGTTACAATCGTAATTATATAACGATTCTATGACGATTGCAAGCTGTTAATCTGATAAGCTGGCAGCTTGATAAGAAAGACGCCAGCGAGATCAACAAAACGCTGAGATCCATGCAGGGCAGAAGTGAACGATAGAATTTTTGTTATAATCATGTTTTGCGGATTAAAAGCGGATTAAAAAAGGCGCTGACCCGCGCCATTTTCCTGCCTTCGCTTCTCGGAAACTAAATGAAAACTCCGGCGCTCATTGCATCACTGTTGAAATAGTTCCTCCCGCCAATGGTACTATAATTTTCATATACATCCAGCATAAAGGATAGAGTTTCTGGCTGCCAGACATGCTCAACATCAAAACGCTCTATAATATTAAAGCTGAACTGTTTAAACCCTTTAATATTTTCTTCTTTGAGAAAGTCGTCTACGCTTTGTTTATCTTTAAAAAACACATATATTGTCCTATCCCAAACCGTTAAAAATTCTATCATCGGATACTGAGCTTTAATGTTTGTTTTAAGTATTTCCTCTGCCTCGCTGATTGCATAACACTGGGCACAAGTCAAAAAGTCCAATACGAAAATACCATTCGGATTGAGACTTTTTGCTGCAAGTTCACGTAATGGGCACTTATTCAACGCTTTTCTAAATAGAACAATAAAGTCCTCATTTTTATTAAAAAGTGGATTGTAATCGTTGCCCAAAGTCTTTTTTATATCATAGAAATAAAGATAGACATTATAGAAGT
>CAZCKQ010000061.1:0-9195 GCA_964499315.1 uncultured Eubacteriales bacterium
CGGATGTGATACACGGCCAGGCTGAACAAATGAGCGCCGGCGAAGCCAATGACCCGGGGACCGTCGTGATCATGCTCCTTCTTGTTGTGATAACGGTAACAGGGCTATTCATGCCTGAAGGTATAAAAAATCTAATAATAAACGCCCAGAGGATCATCATCGGGGGATAGTATTGGGGATAGGATAATGGAAGTATTAACCGTTGAACCGGAAAATATTGAAGAGATATGCGTTCATTACAATACAGAATCGGGATACCCGCTTGTATGCATGTTTGCAAATGACGAGAGGCCTCTTTCCGGCAAATACGCCATATATTACGCGTTTGCGGACAGGACAGGCGGACGTATCGTGCTTGTCAGGACCATGATAGGGCCGGAAAGCATGAGATTCAAATCGATATGTGCCAAAGTCCATGCCGCCGCCCTATATGAAAGGGAGATCCATGATATGTTCGGGCTGGCGCCCGACGGACACCCCGATTTGAGAAGGCTGGTATTCCACAGAAATTGGCCTGAAGGCCAATTTCCGCTGCGCAAGGATTTTGACCCGAAGCGCAAGCCACAGTTGGTAAAAAACGACAATAATAAAACCGGCGCCTGCTTTAAGAGAGTGGCGGGCGAAGGGGTTTATGAAATACCTGTCGGTCCGGTGCATGCGGGGATCATCGAACCGGGGCATTTCAGGTTCAGTGTCGCGGGCGAGCCCATAATCAATCTGGAAGCGCAACTGCATTTTGTCCACAAAGGCATCGAGAAGATGTGCGAGGGCGAGCATATCGAGAGATGCCTGTACATATCGGAGCGCATATCGGGCGACGAGACCTTTTCCAATTCGCTCGCCTATTGCCAGGCCATAGAGGAGATCGCGGGCGTGCGTGTCCCTGAGAGGGCGGAGTATACAAGGGTCGTCTTTGCCGAATTGGAAAGACTCACAAGCCACCTCGGAGACCTTGCGGGTGTTTGCGTAGACGTAGCCTATGGATTTGCCGCATTCCAGTTCAGGATGATGAGGGGCTGGGCTTATCTGATTGCAGACGAGCTTTGCGGCATGCGATTTTTGAGGAGTGTGAACAAGCTGGGAGGAGTCCGGAAGGATTTCGTCGCAGGGAAGGAAGCGGGGCTGATAGCGCGGCTCGGCAAAATTGAGGCCGAGCTTGAGGATACATATAAGATTATCTTTTCGAACAGCATGTTCATCGACAGGATCGAAAGCACAGGTATACTCAAACCGGAGACAGCCGCTGACCTCAATGTCGTCGGGCCGGGCGGACGCGCCTCCGGGATCCGCTACGATGTAAGGAAGGCATTCCCATATGCGGCATACGGGCATCTGGACTTTAACGTCCCGGAGCATAACAACGGCGATGTCAACTGCCGGATGAAGACTAAAATAGAAGAGTGCTTTGAGTCGATCGGCCTGATGGTCAAAGCCATCAAAGCAATTGAAGCAACGCCCCAGGGCAGGATGTCAGAAGCCATAGAATCGGTAGAACCATACAAATACGCGTTTGGGATGACAGAATCACCGAGGGGCGAGAATATCCACTTTGTGATGACTGGAGAGGGCAATACAATTTACAGATACAAGATAAGGACCCCGTCCTTCTGTAACTGGCCCGCATTGTGCCATGCCGTAAAAGGCAACATCGTGCCTGATTTCCCTCTGATAAACAAGAGCTTCAACCTGTCATACGCAGGCAACGATTTATGAGCGAGGATGGATAAAACATGTTCAGGACTATAGCCAAGATCATTAAGTACCCGCGCCTTACGCTGGATTACCCCAGAAAGCCTCTTGATTCCAGACTGTTCATCGGCAGGCCTGAGATCGACGCAGACAAGTGTACCGGATGCGGTGCGTGCGTTTCGCGATGCCCGTCGCGCGCCATTGTTTCAAATGGACAATCAGGCGGATCGCCGGACAGGGCGTGCTGTATCGGGATAAACTACGATGAGTGTGTGTTTTGTACTTTATGCGAAGAAGTATGCCCCGCCGGGGCCGTAAAGATGACTAACAAATTCGAGCTTGCCGAGAAAGACAGGGCCAGGCTCAGGAAAACGCCGGTCATCGTTGAACAGCGGGATATTCCGGATGAATCATACGAGATAATATGCGCAGAGGTTGGAAAAAAAGCGACGAAGCTATTCGGAAGAAGCCTCCAGATAAGGGAAGTGGACGCAGGTTCATGCAATGGCTGCGATTATGAGGTCAACGCCTTGAATAATCCGTTCAACGATATCGAGAGGCTGGGCATCCATTTTGTCGCATCGCCGAGGCATGCCGACATGCTTCTCGTGACCGGGCCCGCAGCGAGGAATATGGAGCTAGCCCTTGTCAAGACCTATAACGCGACTCCCGACCCGAAGCTCGTAGTGGCTGTCGGGGCTTGCGCCTGCAGCGGAGGGATATTCAAGGACAGTTACGCGACGCGCAACGGTATCGATTGCATTGTGCCTGTCGATGTATATATACCCGGCTGCCCGCCCCGGCCGCAGGCAATCATGTACGGGATACTCAAAGCCCTTGATTTGCTATAAATTTTATTATGTGATATGATACTGTGGTTATATTGTTTTTTCAACTTCGGAATATAGAGTGGGAAACTCAATAAATTAAGGGTTGCCCGCTCTTTTTTATTTTAGCGGTTGAATGCAATTGATTAAGGAAAAACAGAGGAGAGAAGAAATTGAAATTTGAGGAATTGAACTTGATAACACCCATACTGAAAGCTGTGGACACAGAAGGCTATGTCACGCCCACTCCCATACAGCAAAAGGCCATACCCGTCATACTCGAAGGGAATGATGTCCTTGGGTGTGCGCAAACAGGTACGGGAAAGACTGCCGCATTTGCTATTCCGATGCTGCAGTTGCTTCATGAGGGACAAAAACATATAGGGCAAAAATATGTAGGACAAAGAGCCGAAAAGGGGCCAAGGGCAATAAAGGCCTTGGTACTGACCCCGACAAGGGAACTGGCAATCCAGATCGGCGAGAACTTTGCCGCTTATGGAAGATATACCGGAATCAGACATACCGTGATTTATGGGGGGGTGTCGCAAAATCCCCAGACCAGCGCGTTAAAGGCCGGTGTGGATATTCTTGTGGCAACGCCCGGAAGGCTGCTCGATCTGATGAATCAGGGGTATATAGATCTGAGCCATGTTAAGATTTTTGTGCTTGACGAGGCCGATCGCATGCTTGATATGGGATTTTCCCACGATGTGAAGAAGGTAGTGTCCCATTTACCGACCAGGAGACAGACGTTGTTGTTCTGCGCGACGATGGAACAGGGAGTAATGAAGATGGTGGACGCAATACTGAAAAACCCTGTCAGGGTTGAAGTCGCGCCTGTTTCGTCTACGGTTGATACTATTGAGCAAAAAGTATATTTCGTGGAACGCAAAGATAAGAAATCACTGCTTATCGAGCTGCTAAAAAGAGAATCTGTGGATTCCGCGCTGGTTTTCACGCGGACAAAGCACAGGGCCGATAAGGTAGCCAGAGACCTGGCAAAGGCAAGGATAGCCGCCCAGGTCATCCATGGCGACAAATCGCAGCAAGCCCGGCAGACCGCCTTGAACAATTTCAAGCTGAAGCGTACAAGGGTGCTGGTCGCTACGGATATCGCGTCGAGAGGCATCGATGTGCAGGAGTTGTCCCACGTTATAAATTTCGATATGCCCGATGTGCCTGAGACATATGTGCATCGGATCGGACGTACCGGAAGGGCCGGGATGTGCGGGACCGCGGTGTCGTTTTGCGATAATGAGGAAAAGGCCTGCCTCAGGGAAATACAAAAGCTCATATCAATGAAGATACCTATTATTGAGAATCAGGCATTATAATATGATAAACCTTCAGTTGGGCAAATTGATGAAAAATGTTGATAATAGATATACTCTTTGCATGTTGGTTTCAAAGAGGGCCAGGCAGCTGATAGATGAATCTGATCGGCTTTCGGGAAGCAAGGCGGGAAAACCGGTTTCAATAGCAACTAATGAGGTTTACGAAGGTAGACTCACTTATGTCAGGACAAAAAGCGGGATAAAGTGAACGAATTGAGAACTGCGTACCAATGAGATAGTATCGGTCAGGGATCTTAGCTTAGTGTGGCATAATCAAAATGCTGTGACAAGTATCCTGATGCCTGCGAGCCCCAACGCAATTGCAAGGCCTCTTATGATCCAGACGCCGCGCAAGCGGTTCGAGAGCCTTGCGCCGAACTGGGCGCCAAGCAGCGCGCCTGCCGACAGGAATATTATCTGAATTATCCCTCTGGACAGGATGCCCGAGGCAAAATGGACCACCGAGCCGGAAAACGACATGATCGCAAGGGTAAACTGCGAAGTGGCGGTGGCGATGCGGATAGGGAAGTCCAGCAGGTGCACGAGTACGGGCACATGTATGATGCCTCCGCCAATCCCGAGCAGGCTTGCGATATATCCGACCAACAAGCTGATAACGATGCCGAGTGCCGGATTATATGAAAACACATGAGTAACACCATCAATATCTGTCAATGAGCGGGTTATGCGGATCATATGATTTTCAGCATCGGTATCCGGTGATGATTTTTTGTTTTTAGGCTTTAGTATTAAGAATACTGAGGCCGCGAGCATCAATATCCCAAAGATACCGTTAAAAACAGTTCTCGGGATAAGAGAGGTTGTAACGGCCCCGAGTATTGATCCGGGCAGTGTCGCGGCGGCGAAAATCAAGCCGGACTTATAATCGATCCTCTTCATTCGAGCATAGGCGAATGAACCCGATAACGCATTAAAAAATACCATGGCGAGCGATATGCTTGTGATAGTCTCGGGGCTTTTGTCGGGGTATAGCAGCAACAATACCGGTATCAGGATAAATCCTCCTCCGGCCCCTATGATCGTGCCTATAGTCCCGACTGCAAACCCCAATGGCAAAAGCCATATGAATTGTACAAACTCTTCCATGATTCAATTCTAATGAATCCTGAAAATAAATCAATATCTGAAAATTAATCGATATTAAATCATGTGATATAATAAATCGGTGATGGAAACCCTTAAGTTAAAAATGCTGAAATTAAAAAGATTAAAATTAAATACGGCTGCAACTGTTGTATTGCTTATTTTATCCTCCCTGGCAATCACAGCGATTGACTTCGCCCTGCAGCCGAATACGATTTACCAGGTATTGGACAGCATCAAATATAATTATTTGATCCTTGTGCTCAACTTCCTACCTGTATTGCTGTCTGTCATATTCTTTTACTTCGTGACCAATAATGTCTTCTATGCGTCGTCCATCGTTTATACTTTATTCGGACTGGCTTCGCTGATAAATAATTATAAAATCGTATACAGGGACGACCCCTTTGTACCCATCGACGTCTTGCTAGGCGCCGAGGCGCTTTCCATCGTGACTAAGATGAATATAAAGATCAACATGGCCCTGGTGGCAGGCGTGCTGCTGTCTGTCACCGCAGTTGTCGTCGTCGGCTTTTTTGTCAAGAGCAAAAAGATGAACCTGATACTCCGGATAACGGGCGTCGTAGTCTGCGTTTTTATCGCGGTCGGGCTGAATAATTGGGTTTACCGTTCAAACGAACTGTACAACAAACTCACCGAAAAGATCAGTTTCAACGTCACCGACAATTTCAACAAGAAAGGCTTTGTATATTGCTTTTTATACAGCTTCAATAAATACTCCATCGACGTCCCGGCAAATTACAGCAAACAGTATGCCGAGAGCCTGATAGCGAAGTACATGGCATCGGACGGTAAAGGCGCAGCGGCAGGCAAGAAACCGCACATCATTTTTCTCATGAACGAGGCATTCACCGATATATCTTTAAACAAAAACCTCATATTCGGCGATGACGACGACCCGCTCAAGAATTTCAAATCTATCAGCGAAGAGGGCATAAGCGGGCACCTTATAGTACCGAATTATGGCGGCGGTACTGCCAACACCGAATATGACGTGCTTACCGGATGCATGACGCTTAGCCTGAGCGAGACCAACACATCGGCTTTCCGTCTGGTGAGGAAAGACTTCGCGTCGCTGCCGAGGTTTTTTACCGGTGAAGGCTACAAGACGCTGTTCATTCATCCCGGTGAAGCTTGGTTCTATAATCGGCAGAACGTCTACAGATATTTCGGGATCGACGATCAGATCTTCGGCGATAAATTCGGCAGTGAGTTCGGCGGCGGACCGGAGGATTATAAAGGTGGGCTGGTATCGGACGACGCCCTTGTAAGGAGGATCATCGACGAATTCAACCGGCACCTGGCTTCCGGTGATAAAAGGCCTGTGTTTGATTTCGTCGTTTCGATACAGAACCACATGCCTTATCAGAACGGTAAATACGGCTCCGGAGCCGTTCAGCCGGTGAAGACGCGTATACCCATATCCGCCAAGGCTTCCGAATATCTCTCGAATTATATTTACGGGCTGAGGGATGCCGACAGGTCACTGGGCAAATTGGTCGACTTCCTTAAGCAGAGCAGTGAGCCTGTAGTCCTGGTTTTCTTTGGCGATCACCTGCCCAATCTGGGGGAGAATTATCTGACGTACAAGGAATTAGGCTGTGATATCAACGAGAACGGCAGCATCGAGGAGATAATGAACTGCTTCAAAGTCCCGTTTCTGATATGGGCGAATGAACCGGCGAAGGATGACATCCTGCAACTGCGCAGCACGGCTGCCGGACAGACAGCACAGTCGGGACAGACGGGACAGGTCGGACAGACGGGCGGCATTACCATAGGCGCAAATTACCTGGGGCCAATGATATATGAAATTCTGGGGTATAAGGGTACCGAACCGTTTTATGATTTCCTGAACGAGCTGAGGCAAGACCTGCCCGTAATAACCAGGAATTATTATAAAATCGGCGGTGGCAGCGACGGCAGCGGTGGCGGCGTCGGCAACAGCAGCGGCGTCGGCAACAGCAGCGGCAACGACAATGGTTATACAACGCAACTGCCCGACGACCTCAAGGCAAAAGTCACCGATTACAAGATATGGCAATACTATAAAATGACCGACGAGGAGCAATAACAAGTCAATATAACGGGGTGTATATGTTATAAAAATCTATGAAAATCGAAAGCAAAATGTTTACTGTAGGAATGAACGTTTTGCGAAAAGGTGCATTGTGATGATAAACATGTTGTTGAATTCAAAAATTGAAGATATAAAAAAAGGGTACTCATACAATCCTGATAGCCAATTATTCACATGCCTTATCTGTGGAAAGAAGTTCCAGACAGGCGAGGTATTTTCATTCGGCGATAAATTGTATGAGGCAGTCAAAGCCATACAATTTCATATTGAGGAAGAGCATGGAGATATGTTCAATACGCTCGTGTCGTATCCTTTGAGATATACGGGTCTTACCCCTAATCAGCGGGAAATGCTTGAGATGTTATACACAGGCTATTCAGATAAAGAGATAGTCAAAAATACGGGTATCGCCCCTTCCACGGTCAGACGCAAAAGGTTCCTATTCAAAGAAAAAGCAAAGCAGGCTAAGCTCTACCTTGCAATATATGAGACCGTCAACGACGCAATAAGCAGGAGAAAGGGCAGGAGCCTCGACGACGCATCAGTTACAAGAAACAGTTATAAAGATAGTTATAAATATAATTTTAAATATAATGAGTCGGATGAGGTGGAGCAAGATGGATAAGGCAGATAGTCCGAGGGAAAAAGATGAGGCGGGGAAAAAAGATGAGGCGGGGATAAAAGGGGATATGCTGAAGAGGCTCAGGCGGATTGAAGGTCAGGTGAAAGGCATCCAGAAGATGAGCGAGGAAGAGAAACAATGCGTTGACATACTGACACAGATTGCGGCCGTGCGCGCGGCTATCAATAAGTTCGGCAGCCTCATTCTGGAGAAGCATTGTAGCATATGCATAGAAAAGGCGGCCTCATCCGAAGATAAAAAAAAGGTATTGAGCGAGTTGGTAAAGACCATGCAGAGTTTTATTAATTTCACAGATTAAAATTCTTTGCAAACAGTAAAATTTAGTGTTACCATATACCCATATGGGGTATATAATGAATATGTATAAGTAAGTAAGTAAGTAAGTAAGTAAGTAAGATTAATTTGAGGCAAATGATAATAAGATCGTTTGCTAAAGGAGGCAATTACAATGACGACAGTAAAAGTATATTCTACGCCGACATGCCCGTGGTGCACAGTTGCAAAGAATTATCTGAAATCGAAGAATATCCAGTATGAAGATCTGGATGTATCACGCGATAGGGATGCAGCAGCCGAAATGGTTCGCAAATCAGGCCAGCGGGGCGTACCGGTGATTGAGATCAACGGCAAAATCATAGTTGGTTTTGATCAGGCGGCAATCGACGATTTAGTGGTAAAGTCTTAAGGACGGGACGATGATAATAAGGACAGGACGATGATGAAAAATAAAAGGCTCATTCTGGTCTCGATAATTATCGCGGCGGTTCTCTCGCTATGGGTAGGCGGCATTATTCCCCAGCTGATCGGCAGGATTTCAGCAAGTATTTATGCTGCAAATCAATACCCTGACAAAGGCCTCAAATATGTCAGGACGGAGTTTTCATCTGCGCACGGCGATTACTTTGCAATCTTCGCGGACCGTGACGGCAAGCCGGTCAACTTTCTGATGACGCCGAGATATTTTCCTGCTTTTGTGCTATATGATCCATTGAATCCACCGGGGTAAAACTCAGGCTATTTGGGCAGACACGGGAAAAGGGGGCGGATGATGATTCCGTTAGATGGGGCGAACGTCGCTGTTGATGCGATCATAAGGGTGGATAAGGTCGTCAAGAGCTATAGCAAGAGACTGGTCCTGAGCGATGTGGACCTGAGCATCGGCAAAGGGTGCATATACGGCCTGATCGGCCCATCTGGCGCGGGCAAGACCACACTTGTCAAAATAATAGTCGGAATGGAGGCAGCCGATAAGGGTTCCGTCCATGTGTCTGGTAAAAGGGTCCCCAGCCTGGAACTCTTGCAGAACATCGGATATATGGCGCAGTCGGATGCCCTGTATGCGGAATTGACAGGCGAAGAGAACCTCAAATTCTTTGCCTCGCTCTTCAGACTCAATAGGGTTGAGCAGAAGGAACGGATCGCGTATGTAGCCGGCCTGGTGAAGCTGACCCATGAATTAAAAAAGAAAGTGGCAGCTTATTCGGTGGGCATGAAGCG
>CAZCKQ010000062.1:0-9188 GCA_964499315.1 uncultured Eubacteriales bacterium
TGCAAATCTGCGCCGAGAGTCACAGTCGGCTTGGGATTAAAAAGGAAAGCATATTTCTGGGGACCATCAACGCCGGGCATCCCGGCGGCATGCTGCCGCTTACGAAAGAAGAGGCGCTTACCTTCCACAATCCGCGATTGCCGGAAAACCTGTATGTGGCCGATGCTACGCTTTTTCCGGAATCTTTGGGGAATCCGCCTATATTTACCATTATGGCTATGGCAAAAAGAATTTGCAAAATAGTGTGCAAAATAATGTTGACAAATCAGGTCTATTGAGATAGACTTAAATGGAAGTCTATTGGAATAAACCTTGAGGAGTCATGTATATGGAAAAGTTTAAGTTATTCGATGCGGAATACAAGTTCGTAAACCTTGTATGGGATAATGAACCGGTCAATTCCACCGTGCTCGTCCGGCTGTGCTCCGAAAAACTCGGATGGAAGAAATCCACCACTTACACGGTATTAAAGAAGCTTTGCGAACGCGGCATCCTGCAAAATAAGGATGCGGTCGTTACAGCGCTCGCTAAACGCGAGGATGTCCGGCAATACGAAAGCAAAGCCGTGCTGGACAAAGCCTTTGACGGATCGCTCCCCAAATTCCTGACTGCCTTTCTTGGCGGACGTAAGATCACCGAACAGGAAGCCGAAGAACTAAAGCGGATTATAGAGGAGGCCGTAAAATGAAAAACTTAGAGCAATTATTTATTTCCGTGCTTAATATGAGTATCACCGCTTCCTATGTCGCTATCGGCGTGATACTTGTCCGTATGCTTTTAAGAAGAGCTCCGAAGATATTTTCCTATGCCTTATGGGCGGTAGTATTGTTCCGCCTCACCTGCCCTTTATCTTTTGCAGGCATCGTATCGGAATATGCGCCAGGTGGTGATACCGGCCTTGTGCGTCTTGTGCAAACACCCGCGGTGCAATCGGGTATCGATAGTATTATCGGTGCGTTAAACAGTTCATTACCACATGTCGTACAGACCGCGAGCGCGGTAAGCGCAGATGCAGATCCGTCGCAAATATGGATGGCTGTTCTGAGTCTGGTTTGGTTGGCAGGTATCATCGTGTTGCTTGCATACAGCGTCTTATCTTATGTGAGATTAAAAATACGGCTTAAGACTGCCACGATAACCGAAGATGGCATTTTCAATTCTGACCGGATTGATACGCCGTTTGTATTCGGATTTATCAAGCCCAAAATATATGTGCCCATAAGTGTTGGGGGCGCCGAATTATCCTACATACTGGAACATGAGCGCACACACATCCGAAGGCGGGATTATCTGATTAAGCCTCTTGCGTTTCTCGCGCTTATTATTCACTGGTTCAATCCGCTCATGTGGTTGTCGTTCAGGCTGATGAGCCGGGATTTGGAAATGTCCTGCGACGAAAGCGTCCTGCGAAATGCCGGCAAAGATTCAAAATATGGTTATTCCGGTTCTATGCTCTCGCTGTCGGTTAAAAGAGCTCATCTTTTGACTGCAAATCCTTTGGCCTTCGGTGAAAACCATATAAAGGCACGCATTAAAAATGTGCTCAATTACAAAAAGCCTGCATTTTGGGTAATAGTAATCGCTATCGTTGCAGTTTTTGCCACAGGTGTATTCGCGGCCTTTTCCGGACCGCAGAAGCTAGCGCGGGAGCATTCTGATTCTGCTGCGGATACCGGATCGTATACCGGCTCCGATACCAGCTCTGATACCGGCTCTAATACCGGCTCTAATACCGGAGCCGATACCGATAAAGTCTCGAAACTTGTGGAAGAAAACCTTGATATTATTATGTCCTCGCCGCTCCAGTCTTCAAACCCATATGATTATATTAACGCCCATAAAAACGAATATGAAAATATTATAAAGTATGGCGGTGAGGATGCGTTGCAATATATGCTTGCGCAGTTTGAGACCGGCAATGCCGAAGGCTTGCGCGGGGCGTTGATGATGCGGCTTTGCAAGGAGCTTTTGGGGGCGCGGAACAATGTGACTGGCGAGCAGCTTACGCCTCAGGAGTGGTATGACGCTCTGGATATCAGGGTGGAAATCGATCTGCCGGATTACACGTATGACGGAGACGACCTTATTGAAAAGCTGGTTTATGCTACGGAGACCGAAAAGTATTCCGATCCCGGACGAGGGTTTACTGTTGTAGCGCCTAAGATATTTGCGTATTACGAGGAAGAGGGACTGCTCAAAGTCTTTGTGACCACCTACAGCGCGACGTACAGGCTTTACGGCAATGTAGTCGATATGGTTAGCGGCGGCGTTGTACCTTCGGCAATAACATATAAAAAGGATGATAGCGGCAAATATACGCTGACCGGTTACCAGCATGCCCAAGATGGTTCTCACTTCGCTCCCTCAATCAGAAAGTTCTGCACGATGCCTTCATCGGGCAAGCAAATCCCGGGGCTTGCAGACAAAATCCTGAAGCATTACAGTGATTACGGGGACATCCGCGCGCTTCAGAGGGATAACCTTAATAAGCATCTGAAGGCGAACGGTATTACGGCCATTGTTGATAAGCAATAGCAATCAAGCCCAGCTGTGCATTTTTTGAGCTTTTGTGCGAATTTATAACGATATTATGGGAATAAATGAGTATTTATACAGTAATTATTTGAAATTCTGGATATTTATTCATTATTTAGCTAAAATGGTGTGCATTAATTCAAAAATTGCACACTCCACTCACGTATCGTGGTGGGGGGCGCGACGCTTGTCAATTGAATTGCCGTTTTATATAATATTTATATCTTGGATATCGAAAATAATTGGGAAAAAAATACGGCTCTTTTCTTATCGAGCCAGGCTGTTTCTCTTTTTGGCTCGATGTTGGTCCAATATGCCATCACTTGGTATATCACTTTAGAGACAAAATCCGGTGTAATGATGACATTGTCCATTATCTGCGGTTTCCTGCCCACTTTCTTCCTGTCGCCTTTTGCAGGTGTCTGGGCTGACCGGTATAACCGGAAGACGCTAATTATGCTGTCGGATTCATTAATGGCGGTAGCGGCGCTGATTTTAGCCATCTTGTTCTCGATGGGTTTGGGATCGGTGTGGCTGCTCCTTGCAGCGTCTGCTATACGCGCAATAGGGGCGGGAATTCAAGCGCCTGCCGTGGGAGCATTTCTTCCCGGTATTGTCCCTGAAGATAAGCTTACCAAGGTAAATGCGACTATCAACAGCATCCAGTCGCTGGTTATGCTGACATCGCCCATGCTCAGCGGCGCGCTGCTGACCTTGGCCGCGATTGAAGCAATATTCCTCATAGATGTTATTACGGCGGCAATAGCCGTTTTGATACTGCTTTTGTTTTTACGCGCGCCTGTCCATGCCAAGGCCCTTGAGGTACAAAAAACAGGCTATTTCAGGGATATGCGGCAAGGCCTCGCATATATCCGCGCTCATGGATTCGTCAAGACGCTGTTTGTTTTTTGCGCCGTCTTCTTTGTATTGGTCTCGCCTTTGTCATTCCTGACCCCGCTTCAGGTCGCGCGAAGCTTCGGCAGCGACGTCTGGCGCCTGACGGCTACTGAAATCGCCTTTTCCGTCGGCATGATGTCGGGAGGTATCATGATGGTAACCTGGGGCGGTTTTAAAAACAAGATCCATACGATGACATTATCGACCTTGGTTATCGCGTTCTGTACATTTGCGCTAGGAATCCTCCCGGTATTTTGGCTATATCTATTTTTAATGATGCTGATAGGTTTAGTGCTGCCGGTTTTTAACACACCTTTTACGGTGCTGCTGCAACAGAAGATCGAACCGGATTTCTTAGGCAGGATATTTGGCGTTTTAGGCATGATATCAAGCTCTGTGATGCCGCTGTAAATGCTTGTTTACGGCTCCATAGCCGACTTCGTCAGGATAGAATGGCTGCTTATCGGAACCGGCTTCTTTATGTTCGTTCAAGGTCTTGTCATGATGCGCAATAAGGTACTTATTGAAGCCGGGGGGTGAGCGGTACGGCGGGCAAGAAAATACACACATTAGGCTGTTGCGGGCTGGATTGCGGCTTATGTCCCAGATTCTATACCGCAGGTTCCTCTCAATGTCCGGGCTGTTGTGGCCCTGATTTTGAAATCAAGCATCCTTCTTGTTCTTTTATCACGTGCTGTGTAAAGAAAAAGGGCTTGGAAGTATGCGCCGAATGCGGTGATTTCCCATGCCGCAAATTCGATAAAGAGACAGGGCAAACCGATTCCTTTATAACACATAGAAGGGTTATCCAAAATCAGAAGTTTATAAGGGAATACGGGATCCCGGCCTTTATTGAACAGCAAACTGAACGGATGCGCCTTCTCAGGACCATGCTTGAGTGTTATAATGACGGTAGCTGTAAAAGCTTTTACTGCCTGGCAGCCGCTCTGCTTTCGCTCACGAGCCTGAATGAATCGCTATCGCTTGCAGGTAAGCAAATTATAGACGACGGCAAAGCCAAAATAAAAGCCAAAATATTAAAACAAATTCTAAGCGAATTTGCCGTAAAAGAGAATATAGAATTAAGATTAAGGAAGGCGTAATATGAGTAATATGGCTAATATGAATAAAAAAAGGACAATAAGCCTGATTCTATTCTTATCATTCGTGTTGAGCATGCTGTTGCCGATTCCTCTACCGTTTAATCACGCACGCGCATTTGCGGGTGAAGAAACGCATGAAGAACCAGTTGAAGAACCGGTGAAGCGCTTCAGTGATGTCCCCGCAGGACATTGGTCCTACAAGGTGGTCCACGATCTTCGCCTGCTTGGGATCACCGATGGTATAGGAAATAACAGGTACGGTCTGGGATTGGCAATCAAAAGGTGCGAGTTTATTACATATCTGGTGAGGCTGATGGGCTGGGAGCTGGTAAGGCCCGAAAAAGGCAGTTTCACTGATAATATGGATAAAAACAGATATTACTATCCTTATATCGAAACCGCCCTTAAGTACAATGTGATACCTGTGAGCGGCGGTAGTGGTAGCGGCGGTAGTGGCGGCAGCGGCGGCGGCGGCAGGTTCCGCCCGGAAGACCCCATCACCCGTGAAGAGATGGCAATAATGATCGTAAATACCTTGGGTTATGATAAATTGGCCGGACAGCTCACTTATCTCGGCAGTCCCTTTGGCGATGTGTCAGACAACAAGGGCTACATTACCATCGCTGAGGACTTCGGCATCATCAACGGGGTGGGCAACAACCTGTTCAAACCTAAAGCAACCGCCAAACGGGAAGAAGCCGCGGCCATGATGATGAGGATGTACGCAAGGCTCAATCAACCCATAGAAGAACTGCATGCCTTCTATGCCATCAGTTCGTATGGCCAGATGGGCATGATCCCCGGCCTGGATTCGGTGAGCTTCGGTTGGAGCCGGCTGGAATATGACAGCAACAGCGGGCAAGTGATCCTGAATATTTCAAGCGCTAATAATAATAAATACTGTGTGCCCCCCGGTTTTTCGGAACCCTTTCTTGCGGCCCGGCAAAGCAATATCAGCACGCAGCTTATGGTGGCCGTAAAGGACGATACCATATCGGGCGTCCCATTGACTGAATACATATTAAGTCAGCCTGATATCCGCAGCCAGGTCATATCCGCTATTGCGGCGCAGGTCAATACAACGGTCCGGGATGGCGCCGCCGTTTCATTTGATGGCGTGGTGATCGATTTTGAGGCTATGAAAGGGGATTCACTGAAGCAAGCCTTTAATGAATTTTTAGCAGAAATCAGGCAGGAGCTTGATAAGACGGCGAAAAAGCTGTATGTGGCTGTCCATCCTAAAAGGAAACCGGGCCAGGCCTACTATGATGCTTATGATTATAGGGCTATCGGTGATATTGCGGATAAAATCATACTTATGGCGCACGACTATTACGCCAAAGTCCTGACCGACGAAGACATGCGGAACGGGTACGTACTTACGCCGCTTACGCCTATCGATGAGGTCTATTATGCTTTGAAGGCTATAACCGATACCGAGACGGGGGTTCAGGACCTGAGCAAGATATGGCTGCAGATTTCCTTTGATTCGGCGCAGTGGAAGTTGAAGGAAGGAAAAATCATAAACAGATACCCGGACAGTCCGGATTATAAAACTATACATCAAAGACTTCTTATGGATGATGCCACGATTAATTATTCTGATCTGAACCAGAATCCCTATGCCACATTTTACAACGACGCGGATGGCACCCTTAATTATCTTTGGTATGAGGATTCACGGAGCGTACAGGCAAAGATCAAGCTTGCAAAGATGTTCGGGCTGAAAGGGATTTCGCTGTGGAGATTGGGCAATATACCCGACTATGAGGAAACGGATGCAAAAAAGGTGTATCTTGATGTGTGGGAGCAAGTATCGGAATGAGCGCAGGCAGGATTATCCTGGGTTTTTTAAAAAAGCATCTGGCACGTTATATTTTCGGCGTATTTGTTATAATAATCTCGACCTTCTCAATCACGATAATACCTAAATTCCTCGGCCAGGCAATCGACCAGTTAAATACCGAAGCCATAGATATACGCAAGGTGCAAAATATCGCGACGCTTATCGCCGGCGCCGGAATGATAGCCTTTCTGTCACGGTTGCTGTGGCGGTATCTGATCATCGGGTTGTGCCGGCGTGTCGAGTTTTTATTGCGGACGCATCTTTTCCGGCATCTCCAGATGTTGTCGGCGGATTTTTACATAAGGAGCAATACCGGATATATCATTACGCGCGCGATCTCAGACGTCCAGGCGGTGCGTATGATGATGGGATTCGGCATCGTAGGGATAATAGACGCCGTGGCGACGACAACAATGGCCGTCAGCAATATGAGCGCCTCAATGAGCTTGCCGGTCATGCTTCTTGCGTTATTGCCGATCCCTTTTATTGTATTTACAATTATAAAAGTCCGGCTTATGGTCCGGAAACGTTACATAAAAGTACAGGACGCATTGTCGGATATCTCGTCGAAGGTGCAGGAGAATGTGACCGGCATCAGGGTGGTGAAGGCCTTTGCCCAGGAGGATAAAGAGGCCTCGGTGTTTGAGGGGCTGAGCCAAAAAAAGGTGGAAGCGGAGGTAAATCTGGCGAAGGCTTCGGCGTTGATAGGCCCTTCGGTGCAGCTCGCCTTTGGTATCGTATTTTCTGTGTTCATGGTCGTCGGCGGCGGGATGGTGGCAAAGGGCAGTATAACTCTCGGTGATTACGTCATTTTTAATACATATCTGATGCTCATAATGGCCCCGGTCAGCAACGTCGGGCGCATCGTCGAACGCTGGCAGCGCGGTATTGCCTCATTACGCAGGATAGATAAGATCCTGCTTGAGAAGCCGGCGATTGATGACGCAAAGGCCGACATGGCGGTCTCAAAGCTGGAAACCGGTTCAATTGAGGCAAAGGCGCTATCTTTTGCCTACAAAGAAGATACTGATGTGCTTAAAAACATATCGTTCCATGTGCCATCCGGCGGTACGCTGGCTGTAATGGGAGCGACAGGCTGCGGCAAATCGACGCTGGCCGGACTGCTTATGAGGGTCTGGTCTTGCGGCGACGGCATGCTGTATATAGGCGGCAGGGACATTAACTCCATACCGCTCAAGGTGCTGCGTGAAAGCTGCGCATATGTGCCGCAGGAGAGTTTTCTGTTTTCGGAGACCATAAGGGAGAATATCCGTTTTTTTGATCCCGGCATCTCCGACGAACAGATATATGCCGCCGCCCGAGCTGCACATGTCCATGACGATATCATGCGATTTCCGCTCGGGTATGATACCGTTGTCGGCGAACGCGGGATGACCCTTTCGGGCGGGCAAAAACAACGCATCGCCCTCGCGCGCGCACTGGTGAGGTCGCCAATGATCCTGATACTTGACGACTGTATGTCGGCTGTCGATTCCAATACCGAGAAACAAATAATCATGAGTCTTAAGGATTATATAACAGGTTGTACGGCCGTGATCATAACCCACCGTTTTTCCGCAGCCTCGCTTGCCGACAGGGTGCTGGCGCTTGACCCCGACGGCAGTATGGCTGAAATCGGCACCCATGAAGAACTTATGCGGCGTGGAGGTTTATATGCGCGGCTGGTGGATACGCTCCGCACAGAGGAGGGTATCGAAGCATGAATGAGATGAATGAATTTGTACAACGTAAAAAGGGATCTAAAAAAGGATTCACCATCTTACGCCTGATGTCATATTTTCGTTTCCATCCGTGGCTTACAGCCGCTTCGCTCATTCTGGCGATATTGGTCAATATATCGGTCATCGCCAAACCTTATATTCTTAAGATAGTCATCGATGACGGCCTCGCGAGGGGCATAACTGACCAGCGGCAGCTGCTGTTCTTCGGAGCGCTCTATTTATCAACCGTGCTCCTCGGCGCCGGCGGCGGTTATACTCAGGCAATAACGCTTGCAAGGCTCGGTCAATTGATAATGCACAGGCTGCGCACATCGCTTTTTTCGCATATACAAAAGCTGAACATGTCGTTTTTTGATAAAAACTCGAGCGGGAAGATATTGACCCGTGTGAACAGCGATATAGAAGCATTGTCAGATCTTTTTTCAGGTACGCTGCTGCTGATAGCCCGGGATGTGCTGCTTATGGGCGGGATCATCAGCGCGATGTTTTCGATGGACGCGCGGCTTGCGCTCTGGTGCATGTGCTCGTTGCCTGTAGTTGTGGCCATCATCGTGCTGTCCAGAATCCTCACGCACAAGAATTTCATGAGGGTGAAGACCCTGCTGTCCAGAATTAATTCGTTTCTGGCCGAAAACATAATCGGTATGAAGATAGTCCAGATATTTGCCAAAGAGGATAAAAAGTATGACGAGTTCATGGGATTGGGCCGGGAGTACTATAAACTGGGATTGCGCGAGGTTTTGCTCAACAGCTTTTCCAACCCGCTGCTCATAGCGGTCGCGAATATTCTGACAGCGATGCTTCTGTGGGTTTTTGCGGGGGACGTGAAGTCCGGCGTTTTACAGATCGGCGTCCTGTTTGCCTTTACGACGTATATCAAACAATTGTTTGATCCCATCGCCGAGATCGCTGACCAGTTCACATCGGTCCAATCGGCTCTCATATCGGCTGACAGGGTTTTTGACCTTATGGATGAGAAAAGGCATCTTGAGGATTTCGACAAAGGCATCAGAATCGACAGTTTAAAGGGAGAAATCGAGTTCAGGAACGTGTGGTTTGCCTATA
>CAZCKQ010000063.1:0-9072 GCA_964499315.1 uncultured Eubacteriales bacterium
TCACATAACATTGAAATTCAGGAGGAGCCCGGCATCACCTTGGATGTGCCGAATCCCAACAGAGTTACGGTCAAGGGCTGCGACAAGCAGGCGGTGGGCGAATTGGCGGCCAAGATAAGGAAGACCAGGCCTCCGGAATCATATAAAGGCAAGGGCATTAAATATGAAAACGAAGTTGTGAGACATAAAGAAGGCAAGGCAGGAGCAAAGGCCAAAAAGTAACTTCGTTAAGGAGATGTGACAGATGATTAAAAAGATTTCTCAGAATGAAACAAGGCTCCGCAGGCACGCGAGGGTACGCCGCAAGATCAGCGGGACATCCGAATGTCCCAGGCTGAGCGTATATAGGAGCCTGTCCAATATATACGCCCAGGTCATAGATGATGTCGAGGGCAAGACCATTATTTCGGCTTCAACACTTGATAGCTCGCTAAAGGGTAACATCAAGTATGGAGGCAATAAGGCGGCTGCTGCCGAAGTGGGCAGACTTGTTGCCCAAAAGGCTCTGGAGAAGGGGATTAAAAAAGTGGTTTTTGATCGCGGCGGTTTCCTGTACCACGGCAGAGTCAAAGAACTTGCCGATGCAGCAAGGAAAGCCGGTTTGGAATTCTAAGTTCTGTAGGGAGGGATATGGTTGCAGCACATTAGTACGAACAGTCTGGAATTAAAGGAAAAGGTCGTTAATATCAGCAGGGTTGCCAAAGTTGTCAAGGGAGGCAGGAATTTTCGTTTCAGCGCCCTTGTCGTAGTCGGCGACGAAAACGGCTATGTAGGCGCAGGAATGGGCAAAGCTGCTGAAATTCCCGACGCGATCAGGAAAGGTATTGAGGATGCGAGAAAGAACCTTGTAAAGGTTCCGATAATAGAGACGACGATACCTCATCAGTCCATCGGAGAGCATGGCGCCGGAAAAGTCCTTTTGAAGCCGGCAAGCCCGGGTACCGGAGTTATCGCGGGAGGCCCGGTGAGAGCTGTGCTTGAGCTTGCGGGGATCAGGGATATCAGTACCAAATCCATCGGTTCCAACAATCCAATTAACATGGTGAATTCTACAATGGCAGCGCTCCGCCAGCTAAAGACAACAGAAGATGTTGCGAGGCTGCGAGGCAAAATGCCTGATGAAATATAGGCAGGAGGGGAATTCCTTGTCGGGTTTGAAAATAACATTAAAAAAAGGTACAAATAAGTCGAAGGCCGGTCAAAAAGCTACCGTCGAGGCGCTCGGCCTCAAGAAGATCGGCAGTTGCGTGGAACAGAAGGATAACCCGCAGATACGCGGCATGATCAGGAAGGTAGCTCATCTTGTCGACGTTGAGGAAATATAAGGGAGGTGTTGACCTTGAAACTATCTGAACTAAAACCTTCATCCGGTTCAAGGAAATTGCCGAACCGCAAAGGCAGAGGCATAGGATCGGGTAACGGAAAGACGGCGGGAAGGGGTCACAAGGGTCAGAATGCAAGGGCAGGCGGAGGCGTCAGGCCTGGGTTTGAAGGCGGACAGATGCCGCTGCATAGGCGTTTGCCCAAGCGTGGATTCAATAATAAGAGGTTTGCGGATAAATATGCGGAAATCAACGTTTCCAATTTAAATATTTTTGAAGACGGAACAGTTGTGGATATTGCGCTGTTGCAGGACAAAGGCATGATCAAGGTTCCGGGAGATGGTTTGTCTGTGCTCGGCGGAGGCGAACTTTCAAAGAAACTTGTCGTCCGGGCTGCAAGATTCACAAAGACAGCCGCAGGTAAAATAGAGGCTTCGGGGGGAAAGGTCGAGGTGATTTAACATGCAGGGCGGGCTTCTGGAAATTTTACGAAATGCATGGAAGATTTCAGATCTTAAGAAGAAGCTGCTCTTTACTGTCGGGATGCTCCTGATATTCAGAATAGGAGCGCACATACCCGTACCGTTCCTCAATCCTGATGAATTCAAGAAACTCGTGGAGGGCGGCGGGTCGCTTTTCAATTTCCTCGACATTGTAGCGGGCGGAGCGTTTAAAACTGCGACGATATTCGCAATGAGCATCACGCCTTACATCAATTCGTCGATCATAATGCAGCTGCTCACGGTAGCCATACCAAGGCTTGAACAGCTTCAAAAGGAAGGCGACGAAGGCAGGAAGATTATACAGCAGTATGTCAGGTACGGCACAATATTGCTCGGTTTCCTGCAGGCCATAGGCCTCTATTTCAGCATGTCGGTGGCAGTATATGACGGCGGCAGCGTATTGAGCTTCATTACAATAACGCTTTCGTTCACGGCAGGAACCGCATTCCTGATGTGGTTGGGCGAGCAGATAACGGAATACGGGATAGGCAACGGAATATCGCTCATCATATTTGCCGGGATAGTCTCACGCGGTCCGCAGGGTTTTATGACGCTGCTTACCTATTATGAAGCCGGCTCTCTTGGCTCCGGATTGATAGGGATAATTACAATAATACTCATACTTGCCGTATTTGTCGCGGTGATTGCTGCCGTAATATGGGTACAGCAGGCTGAAAGACGCATACCGATACAATATGCCAAAAGGGTAGTCGGCCGCAAGATGTACGGCGGGCAAAGCACTCATCTGCCGATAAAAGTCAACCTTGCAGGGGTTATCCCGATCATATTCGCAATGTCGATCATGATGTTCCCTTCGACGATAATCGGGTTTATCGCGCCGCAGTCGAACAACCCCATCGTTCTGTGGTTCAAGAATATGGGCGGTATCGGCTACGCATTGGTATACGCGGTGTTGATCGTGTTTTTCACATTCTTTTACTCGGTCATCCAGTTCAACCCGATTGAAGTGTCGAACAACATGAAGAAGTATGGCGGATTCATACCCGGAATAAGACCGGGCAAACCCACATCGGATTATATTTCCAAGGTGCTCAACCGACTGACTTGGTTCGGCGGCATATTCCTTGCGGTGGTCACAATATTCCCGATAATTGTGGCGAATATCTCCAAAATCCAGGGATTATGGTTTGGCGGCACCGCGGTGCTCATACTTGTAGGCGTGGCGCTTGACACTATCAAACAGGTAGAATCACAGATGCTCATGCGGCATTATAAAGGATTTTTGGAATGAGACTTGTACTGTTGGGAGCTCCGGGCGTGGGAAAAGGCACGCAGGCTGAGAAGCTGGTACTGATGTTCGGTATACCGCACATCTCGACCGGGGACATATTCAGGAGCAATATAAAGAACGGCACGCAGCTCGGCTTGAAAGTCAGGGAATACCTGGATAAAGGAGCTCTTGTGCCGGATTCGCTGACTATGGAAATTGTGGAAGACAGGCTGCGGCAGCAGGACTGCGCAAAAGGCTTTGTACTTGACGGTTTCCCAAGGACCATCCCACAGGCGGTTTTCCTTGATGAAACGCTTGCTGCGGCAGATAAATGCATTGACACCGTCATCAATATAGGCGGCGCAGACGAAGATATAATAAGAAGGCTTTCCGGCCGCAGGATATGCAAAAGCTGCAGCGCCAACTATCATATAAAAAGCAAGCCTCCCGCAGTTGAGGGAGTATGTGACGAATGCGGCGGCGCTCTTGTCCAGAGGGATGACGACAAGGAAGACACCATCAGGAATAGGCTGGACGTATATCGTAAGCAGACTGAGCCGCTTGTTCGGTATTATCAGGACAAAGGCATCCTGGATACCGTAAACGGGATGACAAGCATCGACGGTACTTACAACGAGATCGTCGATGTCTTTAAGAAAAAAGGGCTTATATGATATCGGTCAAATCCCAAAGTGAGATCGATATTATGAGGAAAGCCGGAGAAATAACCGCGCTGGTGCTGGAACGGCTGGAGGAGCTGGCGTCGCCCGGGATCACTACTATGGAGCTTGACCGCATCGCTGCCGGCATTATTGCCTCAAAAGGCGCAATAGCTTCATTCAAGGGATATAAAGGCTTGCGCGGAGCGCCGGATTACCCGGCAAGCATATGCGCTTCCGTCAATGAAGAAGTAGTGCACGGGATTCCCGGGTCGAGGATATTGAAGGACGGGGATATAGTCAGTATTGACGTAGGGGTTTATTTCGGAGGATTCCATTCCGATGCCGCAAGAACCTTTGCCATCGGAAATGTATCTGATAAAGCAAGGCAATTGATGGATGCTGCAAAAAAGAGTTTTTTTCTCGGCATAAAGAATGCCGTACCGGGCAAGAGGGTATCGGATATTTCGGGCGCAATACAGGATTATGTCGAGAGTAAGGGATTTTCGGCGGTCAGGGATTATGTGGGCCACGGTATCGGCAGGGAGATGCATGAAGCGCCGCAGGTACCGAATTACCGCGCCAAAGAACGAGGCCCGCGGCTGGATGCCGGTATGACGATCGCTGTAGAACCGATGATCAATGAAGGGTGTTATGAAGTAAAGCTGATGGAGAACAGATGGACCGTCGTCACGGCCGACGGCAAGCTGTCGGCGCATTATGAGAACACGATCGCGGTAAGGCACGGTGAACCTTTGATATTGACAATATTGTAGATGTGTTATAATACAGGAATGATGATGAAAACAATTGATGCGGGTCCGATATCCCCGGTACCGGGTGGTATAGTAGTTTCAAAGGCAGGCAGGGACAGCGGAAAGGAGTTCATAATCATCCGGCTGCTTGAAAGCCCGTTTATCCTTGTGGCGGACGGGAATATGCGCAGGGTGGAGAGGCCTAAGAAAAAGAACGTAAAGCACTTGAGTATTACCGGTTTTGTGGTTGACGATATAAAAGCCAGACTTGAGAACAAACTTAAGCGGACTAATGCGGAGGTAAGAAAGGCAATAGCTTTTTATAAGGCGGAGATCGGGGGAGGTTATTAAGTTTTGTCCAAGGAAGATGTTATAGAAGTACAGGGCACTGTTGTGGAGGTATTACCCAATGCCATGTTCCAGGTTGAGCTTGAGAACGGGCACAAGGTGCTTGCCCACATTTCCGGTAAATTGAGGATGAATTTTATTCGGATTCTTACAGGGGATAAGGTCACCGTCGAGCTTTCGCCGTATGATCTGTCCCGCGGTAGGATCACTTGGAGAGCAAAATAGGAGAGCAAACAGAGGGGAGGGTCTTGAAAATGAAAGTAAGACCATCAGTTAAAGCCATATGTGAAAAATGCAAGATAATAAGGAGAAAGGGAAGGGTCACTGTAATTTGTGACAACCCCAAGCATAAGCAGAAACAGGGTTAGGCAAGCCTTGTTCACAATAATTTGGAGGTGTACAGTTAATGGCGCGTATTGCCGGTGTTGATTTACCAAGGGAAAAGAGGATAGAAGTCGGATTGGCGTATATTTTCGGTATAGGCCGTCCGCTCGCAAGCCAAATCCTGTCAAAGACGGGTATTAATCCCGATACCAGGGTCAGGGATCTGACAGATGATGAGATAACGAAGCTCAGGGAAATAATTGACAAGGAATATAAGGTTGAGGGAGACTTGAGAAGGGAAATATCCCTTAATATCAAGAGGCTTATCGAGATAGGATGCTACAGGGGAAGAAGGCATAGGACCGGGCTTCCTGTCAGGGGGCAAAGGACCAGGACCAATGCGAGGACGCGTAAAGGTCCTTCCAAAACCGTCGGTATTGTCAGAAAAAAAACTTGAAATATATATGTGATTTTATGAGGAGGTATATTCATTAATGGCAACCAGGACTGCCGGTGCAAAGAAGACGACAAGAAAAAGAAGAGAACGGAAGAATATTGACAGAGGCTGCGCGCATATCCGTTCTTCGTTTAATAATACGATAGTCACCCTTACGGATAAATCCGGTAATGCCGTATCATGGTCAAGTGCAGGAGCCCTTGGTTTTAAGGGTTCCAGAAAAAGCACTCCGTTCGCGGCTCAGACGGCTGCTGAAACAGCTGCAAAGGCCGCCATGGAACATGGCATGAAGAGCGTGGAAGTATACGTCAAAGGGCCGGGATCGGGCAGAGAAGTGGCTATCAGGGCTCTTCAGGCTGCGGGACTTGAGGTCAGCCTTATCAAGGATGTGACCCCGATACCGCATAATGGCTGCAGACCACCCAAGAGAAGAAGGGTATAAGGAGGTAACCGGATAAGATGGCAAGGTATTCTGAAGCCTCATGCAGGCTGTGCAGGCGTGAAGGCGACAAATTGTTCCTGAAAGGCGAAAGGTGTTATACCAATAAATGCGCGATTTCACGCAGGGCTTATGCCCCCGGTCCGCATGGGCAGCAGAGGAAAAAGACTTCCGAATATGGTATACAGCTGCGTGAAAAACAGCGTGCGAGAAGGTTTTATGGCATTCTCGAAAACCAGTTCAGGAAATATTTTGAAATGGCTGCGAATAAAAAGGGGATTACTGGCGAGAATTTATTACAGATCCTTGAAAGCAGGCTCGACAATGTTGTTTACAGGCTGGGGTTTGCAACATCCAGGCCGGAATCCCGCCAGTTGGTTCGTCACGGACATTTTCTGGTCAACGGGAAAAAGGTCAATATCCCTTCCTATCTTTTGAAAGTAGGGGATGTCATTTCTGTCGACGACAAATTTAAGTCGACGGAGAAAATGAAAATGATCGGTGATATAGCCGGAGGAAAGGCAATTCCGAAATGGCTTGAACTGGATAAGGACAATTTTATCGGCAAAATCGCTTCCTTACCCGAAAGGGAGGATATCGACCTTCCGATAAGGGAGCATTTAATAGTCGAACTTTACTCGAAATAACCGGGAGGGCTGATGGTGATAGAGATTGAAAAACCCAAAATCGAATGTGCGGAAATGAACGACAGCGAGACGTATGGCAAATTCGTCATTGAGCCGCTTGAAAGAGGATATGGGATCACGCTTGGTAACTCGCTGAGGAGAATACTTCTCTCATCGCTTCCGGGCGTCGCCGTGACTTCGATCAGGATTGAAGGCGTCCTTCATGAGTTTTCCACGATACCGGGCGTTATCGAGGATGTCACTGAAATCATCCTCAATGTCAAAGGACTGTCGCTCAAGCTTCACAGCGAAGGGCCCAAAGTCATTTACATCGACGCCGATGGTGAAGGTCCCGTTACAGCGGCCGATATCAAGGCCGACTCCGATGTGGAAGTCCTGAATCCTTCGCTCCATATTGCCACTCTCAACGGTGACAGCCGCTTCTTTATGGAAATGAACATCAACAAGGACAGGGGTTATGTGCCGGCCGACAGGAACAAGCAGCCGGGGCAGCCGATAGGCATCATTCCCATCGATTCGATCTACACCCCTGTCAAAAAGGTCAACTATATTGTTGAAAACACACGTGTCGGGCAGGTGACCGATTACGACAAGCTTACGTTCGAAGTCTGGACCAATGGCACTATCAAGCCTGATGAGGCTATCAGCCTTGGCGCCAAGATTCTGAGCGAGCATCTCAACCTTTTTGTGGATCTCTCCGAGCATTCGCGGCATGCCGAGATCATGGTCGAAAAAGACGAGACCAAGAAGGAAAAAGTGCTTGAAATGACCATTGAAGAACTCGACCTCTCGGTCAGGTCTTACAACTGCCTGAAGAGGGCGGGCATAAATACGGTTGAGGACCTTATAAGCCGTACCGAGGAAGATATGATGAAAGTAAGGAACCTCGGGAGGAAGTCACTGGAGGAAGTACTGCAGAAATTGAATGCGCTTGGTTTGTCATTAATGCCGGGCGAAGATTAATATCGGGAGGTTTTAGCAAATGCCATTACAGAAAAAACTCGGGCGGGCGACTGATCAAAGGAAGGCGCTCTTAAAAGGACTTGTGACTGCCCTTTTCGAATACGGAAAACTTGAAACTACCGAGGCAAGGGCCATAGAAGTAAAGAAGATAGCTGAACACCTGATATCTCTTGCGGTAGCGGAAGCTGATAATTTTACATCCAAGCAGGATCTCGTCAGTTCTGCGAGACTCGACAGCGGCGGCAGGAAGATAACCAAAACGGTCGATTCCAAAAGCGATAAGAGATATGAGGTCGTCGATCGTGAACAGAAGACCGAAATGGTGACCGTAGATAGCCCGTCGAGGCTCAACGCGAGAAGAGAGATAGCAAAATGGCTTTACAGGCCTAAAGATAAGGACGGCAATACAATCAATCTTGCAAGCAAGCTCTTTGATGAAATCGCTCCGAAGTACAAAAACCGGAACGGCGGGTACCTGCGTATATACAAAATCGGAACAAGACGCGGTGATGCCGCCGAAATGGCAATACTCGAATTCGTATAATCAGCGACATTCAGATGATCAAAGTCGACAATGCAGATTATGTATACAAATCCCACTCGCCGGACAATGAAGATGTCCATGCTTTGAACGATATCAGATTCAAAGCGCGTAGAGGTGAGTTTATTTCTGTATTGGGCCGGAACGGTTCCGGCAAATCCACATTTGCCAAGCTTCTTAATGCTTTGCTGCTGCCCGCGGACGGTTGTGTGGTAGTAAAGGGGATGGATACGCGGGATGCCAAAAACGTTTGGGAGATCAGACGCATTGCGGGTATGGTCTTTCAAAACCCCGATAATCAGATCGTAGGCACTTCCGTTGAGGAAGATATTGCTTTCGGACCGGAAAATCTCGGAGTATCTCCGCAAGAAATCAGAAACCGCGTTTCAGAAGCCTTGAAGACATTGGATATGGAAGAATACGCGACGCATTCGCCTCACCTCCTGTCAGGCGGTCAGAAGCAGAAAATCGCCATCGCTGGCATCCTTGCAATGAAACCCGAATGCATCATACTTGACGAGGCGACATCAATGCTCGATCCTGCCGGGAGAAAAGAATTGATGCGCGTACTGGCCATGCTCAGGCAAAGGGACAAAATCACAATCATTCATATCACACATAACATGGACGAGGCGAAATCCGCTGACAGGGTGGCGGTTATCGACAGCGGACGCGTCATCATCGAAGGAAAACCGTCCGAGGTCTTTTCGGAAGTTGAAAAGATCAAAGGACTGGGTCTTGATGTGCCTCAGGTAACGGAACTCTTTCACTGGCTGAATCTCGACGGGCTGGATCTGCCGCGCGATGTGCTGACTGTCGATGAAGCATTTGAGGCAATTTGCGGCATTGCTGCAAAACCGTATACGGTTTGAAAAGCTATATA
>CAZCKQ010000064.1:0-8974 GCA_964499315.1 uncultured Eubacteriales bacterium
TCGCCATCTTGTCCTGACCGGCTTTTGTTTTAGGTTCGATCGCTATGGATATTACTGGTTCGGGGAAATCCATGGATTCGAGTATTATCGGCTCATCCTCACTGCACAAAGTATCGCCCGTGGTCGTATCCTTCAGACCGACGGCGGCCGCGATATCGCCCGAATATACTACTTCTACGTCTTCCCTGTGGTTTGCGTGCATCTGGAGAAGTCTTCCGATCCTCTCCCTGCGGCCTCTCGTTGAATTATATACATACGAGCCGGCTTTGAGCGTCCCCGAATATACCCTGAAGTAGCAAAGCTTCCCGACATACGGATCAGTGACGATTTTAAAGGCAAGCGCGGCAAAAGGTCCATTGTCGTCAGGGCTTCTTTCGACAACCTCTTCCCCGTCCTCATCTCCATCCTGGTCGGTAACGCCTTGTACCGGCGGTATATCCAGCGGTGACGGCATATAATCGTTAACCGCGTCGAGCAGCAGCTGAACGCCTTTGTTTCGGTATGACGAACCGCATGTGACCGGTATCAGTCCATGATGAATCGTTGCATCGCGGATGCCTGCCTTCAGCTCTTCAATAGTAATGGGCATCCCCTCAAGGTATTTCTCCATTAAAGCCTCATTATGTTCGGCGACGGATTCAATCAGATGGATCCTGTACAGCTCCGCTTCATCTGCGATGTCAGCCGGTATGGGACCCACTTCAATGGTTTTGCCCATCTCATCCTTATAATAATATGATTTCATGGAAACAAGATCGATGATGCCTTTGAAGTCGTCCTCTTTCCCGATGGGGATCTGGATAGGGACGGCATTAGCCTTCAGCCTGTTCTTCATCATTTCAATGCAATGGAAGAAATCAGCTCCGGAAATGTCCATCTTGTTTACATAGGCGATCCTTGGTACCCTATACTTGTCAGCCTGTCTCCAGACAGTCTCCGATTGCGGCTCGACGCCTCCTTTGGCGCAAAAAAGAGCGACGGCACCATCAAGTACGCGCAGGGATCTTTCGACTTCCATGGTGAAGTCGACATGCCCCGGAGTATCAATGATGTTAACCCTTATACCTTTCCATTCTGCCGTGGTGGCAGCGGATGTTATGGTAATGCCCCGCTCCTGTTCTTGTTCCATCCAGTCCATAGTGGCTGCGCCTTCATGGACTTCACCCATCTTGTGGACCCTGCCGGTGTAGAACAGTATCCGCTCCGTTGTGGTGGTCTTGCCTGCGTCGATATGGGCCATAATACCGATGTTTCTTGTGTTTTCAAGGCTGAATTCCCTGGACATCGTTTTCACCATCTATAATGAGCAAATGCCTTATTGGATTCCGCCATCTTATGAGTGTCTTCTTTCTTTTTGAAAGCTCCTCCAAGACCGTTTACTGCATCCATTATTTCTGCGGCAAGTCTTTCCTTCATTGTCTTTTCGCTTCGTTCACGGGCATAATTAATCAGCCATCTGAGCCCGAGCGTATGCCTTCTTTCAGGTCTAACCTCCATGGGAACCTGGTATGTCGCGCCGCCTACCCTGCGCGCTTTGACCTCAAGCACGGGCATGATGTTATTCAATGCCTGTTCAAAGACTTCAAGAGGATTTTTTCCTGTTTTTTCTTTGATTATATCGAAGGCATCATAACATATTCTCTGGGCAACACCCTTCTTGCCCATGAGCATTACTTTATTGATGAGTTTCGAAACCATTTTGCTGTTATACAATGGATCTGGCAGGACATCACGTTTTGGAACATGTCCTTTTCTCGGCACCTTTCTTCCCTCCTTCAAAATGTTGATTCACAGGTACTCGCGGTCATAATGACCGGCGCCGGCGCTTCGTACATGACACGTTTAATAGACTATATTAAACAAGGTACTTCGCACCTGATATTCGATTTTATTTTGCGGCGGCGCTGGACTTCGGTCTCTTAGCGCCGTATTTCGACCTTCCCTGCATCCTTTTGGCCACGCCGGCGGTATCCAGCGTCCCTCTGATAATGTGATACCTTACTCCCGGAAGATCCTTGACCCTTCCGCCTCTGATAAGCACCACGCTGTGTTCCTGCAGGTTATGCCCGATCCCCGGTATATAGGAAGTAACCTCTATACTGTTGGTAAGACGGACCCTTGCAACCTTTCTCAACGCAGAATTGGGCTTTTTCGGGGTAACGGTCTTCACTACCGTGCAGACTCCTCTTTTCTGCGGCGAACTGATCGATATCGGCTTTTTCTTCAAGGTATTAAACGACTTTTGAAGCGCCGGAGAAGTCGATTTGGCCTTTGTAGTCTCCCTGCCTTTTCTAACGAGCTGATTGAATGTCGGCAATCCATTCCACCTCCTTTCGTCTAAATCTTCTTACTTTCATCTAAATCTACTTTCTATGCAAAGCGCCGCATATCACGCTTTTACGCAGGCGGCTGAAGCGCCGACACTGATCCCGCACGCCCTTCCGAGCTGCTTCATCGAGTCCACGTACACAACCTCTATGGACATCTGGATACATAGCTCCTGCAGGTCCCTTGTGACTCTGCTGTCGGCATCGCGCGCAATAAAAACCTTCAATGCCTGACCGCTTTCCACGGCCTTCATCGATTGCTTTATACCTACTGTCTTGTTACTGGTTTTCAATGCCTCCAGCAATCTGTTTATCCTCCGGATGACATATAACGCCACAACCAGGGCTTACGCGCACTGAGTATTTTACACTGCCCCTCACACCTTGTCAAGAAGCATGTTTATTGATTCATTCCGAAGTAACGCTTATCGAAATATCACGATATCGGCTCATACCGGTGCCGGCAGGGATCAATTTTCCGATTATCACATTTTCCTTCAATCCCACCAACGGATCTATCTTCCCTTTTATAGCGGCTTCGGTAAGCACCCTGTTCGTTTCCTGGAACGAGGCTGCCGACAGGAACGAATCTGTTGCAAGCGACGCCTTTGTAATTCCAAGCAGCACCCATCTGCAGGTTGCCGGCCTTAATCCCATGGCGGTGACGCTGGCATTTTCCTGCTCGAAGTCATATGCGTCGTAAAGGCCGCCCGGCAGCAGATTTGTATCACCTGCCTCCTCAATCTTGACCTTCCTCAGCATCTGCCTCACTATCACTTCAATGTGTTTATCGTTGATATCAACGCCCTGCAGCCTGTAAACCTTCTGCACCTCCTGCAGCAGATAGGCCTGGACACCCCGCAACCCCTTTATCTTCAAAAGGTCATGCGGGTTCACCGAGCCTTCGGTCAGTTCGTCGCCGGCTTCCACATAATCGCCGTCCTCAACCTTGATCCTTGAGCCGTATGGAATAACATAGCTCCTGGATTCGTTATCCTCGGAGGTGATTACAATTTCCCTCTTCTTCTTGGATTCATTTATCTTAACTTTTCCGTTTGTCTCGGAAATTATGGCGAGACCTTTCGGCTTCCTTGCCTCAAAAAGCTCCTCGACACGCGGGAGACCCTGAGTGATATCATCGCCGGCAACACCGCCTGTATGGAACGTCCTCATCGTCAACTGGGTACCCGGCTCACCGATGGATTGCGCGGCTATGATACCTACGGCTTCGCCTACATTCACATCCTCGTTCGAAGCCAGATTCGCTCCGTAGCACCTTGCGCAAACACCGTATTCGGACTGGCATGTGAGTATTGAACGGATCCTGATCTTTTTAATGCCTGCTTTGATGATCTTATCGGCCATTTCGTCCGTAATCTTCGTGCCGGTATCAACAATGACCTCTCCTGTTTCAGGGTGCAGCACAGGCTCCGGAACATATCTGCCTATTATCCTCTCGGATAATGTCTCGATGACGTCAATCCCATCCTTTATCTCGGAGACCTCAAACCCTTTGTGCGTGCCGCAATCAATCTCGCGGATTATGATGTCCTGGCTGACATCGACAAGACGGCGTGTCAGATATCCCGAGTCAGCCGTACGCAGCGCTGTATCGGCAAGTCCTTTCCTTGCGCCGTGGGATGAAATGAAATATTCCAAAACATTAAGCCCCTCACGCAGATTGGACCTTATAGGATTTTCGAGAATCTTGCCCGAAGTATCCGAGAATAATCCGCGCATGCCCGCGAGCTGCTTGATTTGGCTAACATTTCCCCTTGCGCCCGAGTTGGCCATGATATACAGCGGATTATACCTTCCGAGGTTTGCCATCAACGCGTTTGTGACGTTTTCACTGGTCTCCGTCCAGATGGTTATTACGGAATTATATCTTTCCTCTTCCGATATAAGCCCCCTCTTGAACTGCTTTATGACATTCTCTATCTTCTCTTCGGCTTCTGCCAAATACTTCTTCTTCACCTCGGGGATAAGCATATCAGAAACGCCGATAGTTACGGCGCCCTTGGTGGAATATTTGAACCCGAGCATCTTGATCTTGTCAAGCACAATTGCCGTGTATGTTGTCCCATGTGCCTTAATGCATCTGTCGATTATTTTGGCAAGCTCTTTCCTCCCGATGAGGAAATTCAATTCAGGATCAAATGCCGTTTCGGGGTTGCTTCTGTCAACAAATCCAAGATCCTGGGGTATGGCTTCGTTGAAGATCAATCTTCCTACGGTCGTCTTGATCGTCTTATAAGTGCCGTTTCCGCCCATCCTTACATTAATCGACGCGTGCAGGGCAAGGGCGCCGTTTTCATAAGCCATAACGGCTTCTTCAATTGATGAATAGGTATTGCCTTCGCCTTTGACGCCGGTCTTGTCGATCGTAAGGTAGTAACTTCCAAGGACCATATCCTGGGTCGGCACTACAATCGGCCTTCCGTCCTTGGGCGCAAGCAGATTGTTTGCCGACAGCATCAAAAAACGGGCTTCGGCCTGTGCTTCCGCTGACAGAGGAACGTGCACAGCCATCTGGTCGCCGTCAAAGTCGGCATTGTAAGCGGCGCAAACGAGCGGATGGAGCTTTATCGCCCTACCTTCGACCAATATGGGCTCGAACGCCTGGATGCCGAGTCTGTGCAACGTCGGCGCGCGGTTCAGCAATACCGGATGCTCAGAAATAACCTGTTCGAGTACATCCCACACTTCCGGCCTGACCCTTTCGACCATCCTCTTCGCACTCTTAATATTATGCGCAAGCGAGTCTATGACAAGCTTCTTCATTACGAACGGCTTGAACAATTCCAGCGCCATTTCCTTGGGAAGACCGCACTGGAATATCTTCAATTCCGGGCCTACAACGATAACCGAGCGTCCCGAATAATCGACACGCTTACCCAACAGATTCTGACGGAAACGTCCTTGTTTGCCCCTAAGCATATCCGACAGCGACTTGAGCGGCCTGTTGCCGGGGCCTGTTACGGGCCTCCCGCGGCGCCCGTTGTCTATGAGCGCGTCGACTGCTTCCTGAAGCATCCTTTTTTCGTTGCGCACTATGATGTCGGGAGCGCCAAGATCCAGCAGCCTCTTTAAGCGGTTGTTGCGGTTGATTACCCTTCTGTAAAGGTCATTCAGGTCGGAGGTGGCGAACCTGCCGCCGTCGAGCTGGACCATTGGACGTAATTCAGGCGGTATCACAGGAATGACATCAAGAATCATCCATTCGGGCCTGTTGCCGGAAAGCCTGAAGGCCTCGACAACCTCGAGCCTCTTTATGGTCCTGACCCTTTTTTGTCCCGAAGTCTCCGCCAGTTCGGTCCGCAGTTGCTTCGAAAGCACTTCAAGGTCTATCTCCATCAGCAGTTGCTTGATGGCTTCGGCGCCCATGGCTGCCTTGAACTTGTAACCGAATTTATCGACGCTGTCCCTGTACTCTTTTTCAGTCAATATCTGCTTTTTTGATAGTGGCGTCTGACCGGGGTCAATCACCACATACGCCGCAAAATAGAGCACTTTTTCAAGAGCTCTGGGCGACATATCGAGCATAAGCCCGATCCTGCTTGGTATGCCTTTAAAATACCAGACATGCGAAACCGATGCGGCCAGTTCGATATGACCCATCCTTTCCCTGCGCACCTTCGAACGGGTCACCTCCACCCCGCACCTGTCGCATACGATTCCCTTGTAACGAATCCTTTTATATTTACCGCAGTGACATTCCCAGTCCTTCTGCGGCCCGAATATGCGTTCGCAGAACAAGCCGTCCCTTTCGGGCTTCAATGTCCTGTAGTTTATCGTTTCAGGTTTCTTGACTTCTCCCCTTGACCATTCTCTGACTTTCTCGGGTGAAGCCAGTCCAATCTGGATAGAATCAAAGTTGTTCAATTCAAACACTGGGGTTTTTCTCCTTTCAGAATACTATTCCTCGGGGTATTCTTCATCGTCTTCACTGTCTATTTCATTGACAGATTCTTCATCAATAATATCGCCGGCTTCGACAAAAAGGTCGCTTACCAGGCTTTCATCCAGGCTCGATTCGTCAAGGTTCTCTTCGGGCGGGATCTCGCTGGCGTCAAAATCATTGATTTCCGTCTCTTCTTCAGCTACTTCTTCTTCAACGTCTTCTTCCTCATCGAAATCCTCGTACCCGGAAAGCGGGCCTTCATCCTCCCGCCCCTCTATATTCACGCTGAGCTCCTCGAATTCATCATCGGCGGATTCTTTGATCTGGATCTCTTCCTGCTCTTCCGAATAAACCTTTACATCAAGAGCAAGGCTCTGGAGTTCCTTGATAAGCACCTTGAAAGATTCCGGTATGCCCGGCTCCGGCACGTTTTCTCCTTTAACGATCGCTTCGTAGGTCTTGACCCTGCCGACAACGTCGTCTGATTTCACAGTCAGTATCTCCTGCAACGTAAATGCGGCGCCATATGCTTCAAGAGCCCATACCTCCATCTCACCGAAGCGCTGTCCGCCGAATTGCGCCTTGCCGCCGAGAGGCTGCTGCGTAACCAGCGAATAGGGACCTGTCGAACGCGCGTGTATCTTGTCGTCGACAAGATGCAGCAGCTTCATCATATACATATAGCCTACCGTGACCCTGTTGTCAAAAGGCTCGCCGGTGCGGCCATCGTATAATTCCGTCTTCCCGTCCTCAGGAAGCCCTGCCAGTTTGAGGGTATCCATTATTTCAATCTCATTGGCGCCGTCGAATACCGGCGTCATGATTTCCCAGCCGAGCGCTTTGGCCGCATATCCGAGATGTGCCTCGAGCACCTGCCCGATATTCATCCTTGACGGCACTCCCAAGGGATTCAACACTATTTCGAGAGGCGTACCGTCCGGTAAAAACGGCATATCCTCTTCAGGGAGTATCCGTGAAATAACGCCTTTGTTGCCGTGTCTTCCCGCCATTTTGTCTCCGACGGATATCTTCCTTTTCTGCGCGATATAGACCCTGACCAGTTCATTGACGCCTGGCGGCAGTTCATCGCCATTCTCGCGCGAAAACACCTTCACGTCTACAATGATACCCTGTTCGCCGTGCGGCACGCGCAGTGACGTATCACGCACTTCCCTGGCCTTCTCACCGAATATTGCCCTCAGAAGCCTTTCTTCAGCCGTAAGCTCTGTCTCGCCTTTCGGAGTGACCTTGCCCACCAGTATATCGCCCGAACGGACTTCAGCGCCTATCCTGATAATTCCCATGTCATCAAGGTCCTTTAATGATTCCTCACTTACGTTCGGGATATCCCGCGTTATTTCTTCGGGACCGAGCTTGGTGTCACGGGCCTCGGCTTCATACTCTTCTATGTGGATGGAAGTGAAAGTATCATCCTTTACAAGCTTTTCGCTTATCAGGATGGCGTCTTCATAATTGTATCCTTCCCAGGTCATGAACCCGATGAGGACATTCTTGCCCAGGGATATCTCACCTACCGATGTGGAAGGGCCGTCGGCTATTATATCTCCCTTTTCGATTTTATCTCCGGTCCTGACGATGGGCCTCTGGTTTATACATGTGCCTTGGTTGGATCTCATGTATTTCAGAAGCTTATAAGTATCGCGTTTGTTGTTCTTGCCCGTTACCACGATCTCATTGGCCGCAACTTTGGTGACAGTGCCGCTGTTGCGCGCGACAACGACCACGCCTGAGTCCAGCGCAGCCCTATATTCAATTCCCGTGGCAATAATAGGGGCTTCAGTCTTGATCAGGGTTACAGCCTGACGCTGCATGTTGGAACCCATCAACGCCCTGTTGGCGTCATCGTTCTCCAAAAACGGGATCATCGCCGTTGCAACCGAGACAAGCTGCTTTGGCGAGACGTCCATGTATTCGACCGTTTCCCTGTCTGCCTCTATGATCTCATCCTTATATCTTACGAGCACTCTCTTGCTCACAAACCTGTTTTCCGAATCAAGCTGCTCATTTGCCTGGGCTATGCGGTATTCGTCTTCCAGATCGGCTGAAAGGTAATCGATCTGCTTTGTAACGACCCCGGTCGCCCTGTCAACCCGTCTGTACGGGGCTTCGATAAAGCCATATTCGTTGACGCGCGCATAAGTGCTTAACTGGCTGATAAGACCGATATTGGGACCTTCAGGTGTTTCTATCGGACACATCCTTCCATACTGCGAATGATGAACGTCACGCACTTCAAATCCCGCCCTGTCTCTGCTCAATCCACCGGGACCGAGCGCGCTGAGGCGTCTTTTGTGAGACAACTCGGCAAGCGGGTTGGTTTGGTCCATAAACTGGGAAAGCTGGCTGCTGCCGAAGAATTCCTTGATGGCGGCGGCAACCGGCCGTATGTTTATAAGAGCCTGGGGAGTGACAATGTCGATATCCTGTATAGTCATCCTCTCCCTTACGACCCTCTCCATTCTTGCAAGCCCGATCCTGAACTGGTTCTGAAGGAGCTCTCCGACCGAACGCAGCCTCCTGTTGCCAAGATGGTCGATATCATCTACAGAACCTATACCGTAATTCAGATTCACAAGATAATTTATGGAAGAGATTATATCATCCGTCGTTATTTTCTTGGGTATGAGTTGATCGACATGCTCGGCAAGGACCGACTTTAATTCATTCTCGCTTTTGCGGCCTGCCCCCTCAGGGTTACGCAAAATTACATGTTAGCCCCCCT
>CAZCKQ010000065.1:0-8956 GCA_964499315.1 uncultured Eubacteriales bacterium
AAGGAAGTGGGTATGTAAAGTGATTTATCTTTTACAAATGCCGGCGAAGTGCAATCCCCCGCAGTATAGCCCCTTGCTTCAAACGTTGCGCGGAGGCCGCCGGAAGGGAATGAAGAAGCATCGGGTTCGCCCTTGATGAGTTCCTTGCCGGAAAACTCCATTATGACTTTACCGTCTTGAGCCGGCGATATGAATGAGTCGTGTTTCTCAGCAGTAATGCCGGTCATAGGTTGGAACCAGTGTGTGAAGTGGGTGGCTCCCTTTTCTATGGCCCAGTCTTTCATTGCGTTGGCAACGACCTCAGCTACCGAAAGATCAAGCTCGAGCCCTTCGTCGATCGTTTTTCTCAATGCCTTGTAGGTTGTTTTGGGGAGCCTCTCCCGCATAACCTTATCGCTAAACACATTTACCCCGAAAAATTCAGCCGGTTTGCCCAATATAACCTCTCCTTTGCTTAATATTGATTCATAGCAAATAAAAATAAACAAAGACGTTTCTTTATCCGAAACGTCTTTGTTCGCCAAATCAATTATTATTTTTTTATATTATAAGCATGGTTTTCATTAAAATACAATACCTTTGTGATAAAATATTTTTATATGAGATTTAATATTAGCGACTTTTTGATAGCATTAATATTTCTTATACCGATCATAACGGGTATTGTAAGCGCATTTTCACGGGAAAGGGTAACGTATTCCATATCATCGGCATTCGAGAATCTTGAGCTTGCCGCTGCATTATTAACTGCATTTTATCTGACCGGACGCATTTTTTTCAGCAGCGCCGACGACGTCTTCAAACGCATCTATGATTGGATACCTGAGCCTGTCAGGCAATTCCTGCTCGGCAGGGACTTATTGATATATATGCTGGCGGTGCCTTTATTGCTTTTGTTTATCCTCGGAATACTCAGACTGGTTACCGGACCTTTATATAAAAGGATTGTGATACCTTTATCGGGATATATTCATAGAAAGGTCAATTCCATGCATATGGGCGTCCGGAGGATGATCGGCGGCATGTGGGAGCTTCCAAGATCTGTCTGGCTTGCCCTCGTATTCGCGCTTGTCCTGAACTTTGCTTCATACTTCATCGATACGCCTGCATTGGGCAAAATGCTTTCGGATTCTGTCGTATATAAAGCGATCTATGATAATGCCCTGAATCCTGTGCTCAATTCAAGCCTTGCCAAGAAAATACCTGTCCTGTTCAACGATTCTTTCAGAAGACCTGTTGATATCACCCAGCCAACTCAGCCTGACAGGATGCCGATAAGGATAATCGAGTACTTCAACGGCGTTACGCTCGATGAAGCGGTCAAATCAAATCAGGAGATAGACGCAATGGCGGTATCCATAGCCGGCGCCGAGAATAACGACAGAAAAAAGGCGTACCTGCTTTACCGGTGGATCGCCTCGAATATTAAATACGATTTCGAAAAGGCCGAGAGGATATCAACTGATCCGTTCGGGATATCATCAGGTTCGAGCATTGCTTTCAATACCCGTAAAGGTGTGTGTTTCGACTATTCGTGCCTTTATGTTTCGATGTGCAGGGCAGTCGGGCTGAAAGTGCGACTGGTCACAGGTCTGGGCTTCAGCGGCAATTCATGGGGGGATCATTCGTGGAATCAGGTGTACTATCCTGCAGATGGGAGATGGATCAACGTAGATACAACTTTTGGAGGCTCGGGGATAGATTACTTCGATAAGCAGGATTTTGCGGTCGATCATAAATTTGCGGACGTGCAGGGCGAATGGTGATCTTGAAAACTCTTTACGGGAAATAAATTAATACGCCCCGGAGAATATTATAATTAAATCAATAATATTGTTCCGGGGTGTTTTATGCTTGCAGTCATACGAAAGGCGGCCCGATACAGCGCTCTTTTATCTGTTGTATCTGTTGGCATGCTCATTTTCGCGTTACTTGCGGGATGCGGCATATTTGACAAGAGCGCCGTGGTTTTGGGACCTAAACGCGAGTTCGTAGTCTACAAGGAAGCGATTGTCGATGCGACGCAATGCGATAGCCTGGAAATCGATGGAGACAATGCCAACCTCGTATTCCATGTGTGGAAAAACGAATCGGTGAAATTCGAGATAGCAATGAAAATGCGTGGTTATGCATCTGAAGAAGATATGAAGAAAAGGATCGTGAATGAATATAATACAACTTTCAAGAAGGATAAGTCAGCGGTGGTCTTTGATTTCCGCAAAGGCGGCAGGACGGAAAAACCCTATGATGCGAGGATAGACGCCGATATTTATGTGCCTAAGGAATTCAAATCATTATTGGTTCATGTAAATAATGGCGAGATCAAACTAATTGATGAGTTTACTTGCAGCCTGTCAATTTGGGGGGAGATGATGAACGCCATTCTGTACTCATATAATGGGAAAATCAACTTCAGCTGCGATTCCGGAAGCCTCCGGGTAAACAACGGCCTGATCAAGGCAGGTTCCTCCGTAAAGTTCAATTTTGGAAGCATAAACATCAACGGTTCGTTCGAACCTTACGGACGCAGCACCATTGAAACCGGTACGGGCAATATCGTATTGCAGGTCCCGAAGGATGAACCGGTCAATGCCGAGTGTATCGGTTATGTAAAGCAAAATGCCTTTACTCAAGCCGATGCCTTTACTCAAACCGAAGGTATTTCCGAAATAGCCCTGAAAAGCGGCATGGGCGATATAATCATCAATGCCAGATAAATACAATGCCACATAGATTTCGCAATTAATTTGTAATTATGATAAAATGTTGCCATTATGAGAACGTTTATAGCAATAGATTTCGATATGGAGCTTAAAAAGTCCATTTACGCGGTGCAGTCGTGCTTGCGTAACAACGCCCTTGAAGGAAGATGGAAACATATCGATAATTTCCATCTCACCCTTAAATTCCTGGACGAGGTGGAAAAGCCGAAGGCTGCCGAAATAGCAAAAAGACTGGACTCCCTGTGCAGCGCCATGCCATGCTTTAAGCTTAAGATATCCGGAATGGGAAGTTTTGGTTCTGGCCGGATGCCGTTAAAAGCATTGTGGCTGGGAATCGGCGGAGATCTGGAGAGGCTTCATATGCTTCAGAGGCAAATCGACATGAGTCTTCTTGATTTGGGTTTCGAAACCGAAAAACGCAGTTATAAACCGCATATAACAATCGGTCAGGATATTGTTCTGAAAACCGGTCTTGACATTATATCCAAAGCAATAGATATTAGTAATATGCCGGCAATCAATGCAGACAGAATATATCTGTTTAAAAGTGAGCAGATAAACGGCAAAAGGGTGTATACGCCCTTGAGCGAGCACAGATTCGAAAGCAAGAAGGAAGGATCGGTCATTGAAAAAGAGGCTTAGTTTTTTCGGGGCGCTGTTTATAATAGCAATACTGCTTTTAGGGACATATGCCATAATTAATATGTTTAATATATTTCAACAGACCCCGCAAGATTATCCGCAAACGCGACAGGAGCACTCATCAGTAACGGATCAGCCCGCAAGCACGCAACAGGGGAATGACGCAGAGGTTCATTCATACCGGCTGAGCCTGACAGCCGTCGGGGATGTCATGCTGGGCAGGAACGTCGAAATCCGTCTCGGGAATGCTCAAAAGGATTACCGGTATCCGGTTGACAGTGTAAGGGATTTACTCAGAAAAGGTGATATAGTATTCGGCAACCTGGAGGCTCCCATTACAGAAAGCAGTATTTCACTCGATCCGAAGAAAAAGATCATCATAAAATCCGGCGCATCTGCGCTTGATACCTTGAAATATGCGGGATTCAATATGGTTAGCCTTGCCAACAATCACATGATGGATTATTACGAAAAAGGCATGTATGATACCATCGCGTACCTTGATGGCGCAGGCATAAATCATGCGGGGGCAGGCAGCGATATTGAAGAGGCAAGCAAATTACGCGTAATAGAAAACAATGGTCTGAAGGTGGGCTTTCTTGCATTTACTGAAATGGCGGAATATGTCTTTGCGGGAAATCCGCCTTTACGCCATGCAGCCGACGACGGCAAGTCCGGTGTCGCGCCGCTGGATTACGAGATTGTCACCTCTCGAGCCGCCGAAGCGGCGTCGCAAGTGGATATCCTTGCGGTCTCGTTGCATTGGGGTATCGAGGAGAGCTTTAAGATAACGGACAAACAGATAGAGTACGCACATAAGCTCATTGATTCGGGAGTAGATTTGATAATAGGCCATCATCCCCACCAATGCCAGGGGATGGAAGTATATAAAGGTAAACTGATTATTTATAGCCTTGGGAATTTCATTTTCGATATGAACGATCCCGAGAATCAGGAGTCCTTTATAGTGAAGGTAGACTTTGACAGGGATAGGATGGTTTCGCTTACTGCGCTGCCGATCATGACGCTTCAAAAGATCCAGGTCGTGCCGCAGACAGGAGAAGCTGCACAGAATAATCTCATGAGACAACAGAGACTATGTAATGAACTGGGTACGAAAACCGAGATAAAAGATGGCATGCTCATGTTCAATCTTGATTATGAGGTGGATTCCAAATGAGCCAAATAATGAGCCAAATACGGAAGTGTCTTCATAGTATTCTTCTTTATGCTGTCGGTTCAGTGCTCTGGCTCTGCGGCAGGATCAGATTCAAGGTATACGTGTCCGGGATGGGAAACCCTCCTGAAGGCCCGGAAGTAATTGATACGAACAATCACCAGAGAAATTGGGACATCGTGCTTCTGGCCCCGACATACTATTTCTTCTGGAGGAAATGGAAATATATTGGCAGATTGAGTTGGGCCGGCAGGGACGATTTGTTCGTAAGCGGTTATTTCTCAACGAGATTTAGAAGACTGTTCGCACCGATAAGATATCTGCTTTTTCATTTAAATATCGGGCCTATTCTGAGGTATTTCAATGCAAAACCCATCAGGCAGATAGGATTTCGCAACCTTCGCAATCTGTTTAACGACGCGATGCGTTCATCGGGTAACATAGCAATAGAAAATCTATTAGCTGAAGGCTGGGAATCAAAATTCCCGATGATTTACAGATTATACTGCCGTTATAAATCGAGAGGAAGCAGTTTAACCATACGGGATTGCTTTAAATATCGGTTATGGAAGGATTTGGAGAAAGATGCCTTCTATTCGGATATCTCCGCGGAATTCAGGGATAAAATAAAGATGGCCAATATCTCGGGCATTAAAGAATCCCTTGATGAATTTGCAAATATGATCAAAAGCAATCACATGCTATATTTCTCGGTTGAGGGCGAATTATCAAAAGACGGATATTTTAAGACTTTCAAGGCTGGGATAAGCAGGATAATCGAAAAATGCAATGCAGTTAAGCTGATCCCCATAAACATTACATATGATTATATGAAAAAAGGCAGACACCCGGTTTTTATGCGTTTCGGGGAAGAATGCGGCATTGATTCCCATATCGGCAACAAAAAGCTCAAGGTATTGATTAACGAGCTGGTTATGAGACTGCAAACCGGCACAATGACGTCATTTGTAAGCCTGGCAGTATACCGTTCATGGAAACAGGGTATGACAAGCATATCAACCGCAGACTTAAGCAAGTCGGTGGCCGAGGCGCTGGAGCTATACCGCCGGGAAGGTTATGCCATAGATGAGTCGCTGCTGTCTGAAAAAGTTTTTAATCGCAGATTGAATGATGCTATAGAATGGGGCAAATCCAAAAAAATATGGAAGGTCCATAAATCATTTCTGATACTGGATACTGATGTAATAGCTGATAAGGAACGCACCGGACCATGGCCGAACATCAATTTCGTAAGCTACGCCATCAACCAGATCCCACCCGGCATTACATACAGATACATGGAATCGGCCACCAGTCATGCAGCCAAACCATAACTGCATCCGAGTGTGCAAAAATTTGAGTAATGTATAGAGATTAAACAATAAATCTGCATATTACTAAAAAATATGCACAGTTTATGCACATAAATTGCCTTTAGTCCATAAAAATTCACACAATACTCAAAATTTTGCACACCTCACAATATAATTCCGGTAAATACCAATACTATATTCTATGATCTGTGATTTCGCAGGATCGAGCAGCAGCAGCAGTGGGAAGCGGTGGGTTATACTTCGCCGGACGACGCCTTAGACGCCACAAAGGAGGATAGCATGCTGCTTATAGCGGCAATGATGATGCTTGATTACGCACTGACTTACAGTGGTATAAAGGTCGGCGCGATAATTGAGGCCAATCCGCTGATGCAGTGGCTGTTTACACTGCCGCTCGTATACGGGTTGATTGTCAGGGCGGGTATGATTCTGGTCATCTGTGCTTTACTGTGGCTGGCAAGGTCGAGAGGTTACTATGCACGCCTTTTGCGCTGCATAGCGGCGGGATATAGCCTGGTATTCGTATATTATGCGCTACAGATACTCTGGGCTTATTTATTTTAAAGGTTAAAGATCAACGAATTGAGGCGGTTTGCAATATAAAAAGCCTTATTTCTAAGGCTTTTCGAACTTTGATTTGTTGTGGTGCGCCATCAGGGACTCGAACCCGGGGCCCGCTGATTAAGAGTCAGCTGCTCTACCAACTGAGCTAATGGCGCGCATACAAAACACTTTTCTATTATAAAGACCAAAAAATTTATTGTCAATACAACTCAAATTATTATAAACTTGAATCGAAGCTATTATTATCATTAAAAGGATGGCTCAAAATTGCGTTCACCAGACATATTAGACATATTGGTCCTTTCAAAGGACTTTTTCGGAATTTCTGAGGAGGGTCAAAAAGAGATATATGATATTGCGTGTAACATTGCGCCCGGTTGCAAAATTACAGCGGTAGATCAGGATGAGGCAACTATAGACCTGATAAAAAAGGCCGAGATAATTATTGGTTTTCCTGATACCGGCAAGCTGATTCATGCCGAAAACTTAAAGTGGCTTCAGTTAATGAGCGCGGGAGCCGATGGATACACCGACAGGAGCATTTACTACAACAGGAGTGTCATTCTCACAAACCTGGGCGGTGTATTTGGCATACCTATCGCTGAACATGTGTTAAGCATGATATTGGCTTTTAACAAGAACCTGCATATACATTTTGCTTCGAAGGCCGGCAGGACATGGAACAGGATCGGCAGCACAAGGGATTTTTACGGTTCAACCCTTGGAGTCATCGGCTTAGGCGATATCGGGAACGAGGTGGCCAAACGCGCCCATGCATTAGGCGCAAGGGTTATCGCAGTAAAGCGTGTGACAAGTTCCGTGCGTAAACCGTATTACGTGGACGAGTTGTATGGTGAAGAAGGGATAGATACCTTGGTGCAAAGGTCCGATTACATCGTGTCGGCGCTTCCCGATACCCCAAAGACTAAAGGCATCATCAACAGGGAACGGATAAATAAAATGAAACCCGATTCTTTTATCGTAAATGTCGGCAGAGGATCGGCTATCGATCAGGATGCGCTTATTCAGGCATTGGAGGAACACCGTATAGCGGGAGCCGGCCTGGATGTCACAACACCGGAGCCGTTGCCGGAGACCAGCAAAATATGGGCGCTCCCCAATGTTATATTGACATTTCACTCTTCGGGGGCATCTCCTGATAACAGCAAGGGGTACTGCAGGAATATCGCTCAAAACCTCAGGCTTTATCTGCAGGGAAAGCCCCTTGAAAATCTCGTCGATTTCGACGAGGGATATTAACAAATTCGACGAGGAGTATTAACAAACAAAAATTGACATAATATGACAAAGGATTTTATTTTCCGATGTAGAATAGTATTAGAATAGAAAAATATTTACACATCGATGTAAAGAGTACAACAGATAAGGGGGAATACGGTGGGCAGTATCAAAGTACTTATAGCAGACGACCATTCAATGATACGTCAAGGATTGAAACAGATTCTCGAACTCGAAAACGATATGACAGTTATTGCCCAGGCTTCGGATGGTTCCGAAGCGATCAGCCTTGCCCGTCAGTTCAAGCCCGACGTGATTCTCATGGATATCAATATGCCGGGTACAAATGGATTGCAAGCCATAAAGGACCTCAAGGCGGAGAAAAGTACGGCAAGGATTATCGTACTTACAATGCATGAGGATAGGGAATATCTCTTCAAAACACTGCAATTCGGAGCAGAAGGATATGTGCTGAAAGATGCCGAACCTTCGGTGCTTATCGAGGCGATACGCAATGTTTACAAGGGGAGGAACTACATCCAGCCAAACATGACAAGAGAACTTGTAAGGGAATTCAACAGGGTCACGCTTCATGAGAAAGACAAAAGCCCCGATACGAGTCTGACTGCGCGCGAGCTTGAAGTGCTTGGACTCATTACCGAAGGTATGATCAATAAAGAAATTGCAAAGAAACTGTATATCAGCGAGAAGACAGTAAAAAACCATGTTTCGAATATCTTCAGGAAATTAAACGTATCCGATAGAACACAGGCGGCGATTTACGCATATAAGCATAATCTGAAAATTTGCCAGGAGTAGGTCCAACCTACCATTATGGCATAGTCCTCCATCATCACCGTGTTTTAGTCCACAATCATCATAAGATTCAGTCCCTTTGAAGCATTCAAATTTATTGCCATGCATTTTATAATGAATCTGCTAAACGAAGTTATAAAAAATTCTACTAATCAAAAGAAAGGGGACGCCAAAATGATAAAAAAATGCGGGGATTTTTTTAGAAGGTTTTTTGGCAGCACAAAAGGGCAGGGAATGGTTGAGTACGGTCTTATTATCGGTCTGATAGCGGTTGCCGTAATCGCTCTCCTTACACTGATGGGAGGACAATTGCAGCGTTTGTTCCAAGATGTTGTGACGGCGTTGACAGGCGCAGGCGGCGGCGGTGGCGGCGGCTAATAACAAATCTTGTATATTTGAGTCGCCCTGTGCGTATTCCGGCTTATCCGGACGGCTATTCCGGAATTATCCGGACAGTAAAC
>CAZCKQ010000066.1:0-8908 GCA_964499315.1 uncultured Eubacteriales bacterium
GTGTCGTCGACATTGCAGGCGAAGAACAGGATGACTAGTCTCGAGCCCATATTCATAATGAATGCAACACATTTTACCGTCGAAATGGATAACCCCGCGCTCCTCGATGAAACGTTCCAATCTCCGGCGATCGCGCTTTCCTGCCCGATCGTACCGGCGTCCTCAGTATCCTCAATTGAGATACCATTGTTTAAAGTATCATGGAGCCAGTAGAGTATGAGTACTATTGTCAGATCTTTTGCCACGATAGAATTAAGATTGAAGATTCAGTATATGTAGAAAAGGATAATGATAATATTGCATATGATTTTGGCGAGCATCCCGCATCTTTCGGCTTCTTCCTGCGGCATATCATCCATAATATATGTAAAAGCCTCCGGGTCCTCCTCGATTGCAGGGTCATTGTCATTATTGCTCAATAACATCCGGTGCAGGTTTTTAACCGAGAACACTGTCATTACTAATGCGATAATGACAAAAAAAGCATTGTCGTCGGCAAAAAGAATCATTAGTGGAAGGACAATCAGAACGTACATAATTATCAACAGGATACTGCGTTGCATAAACACCTCGTACAAGTTGATATGTCAGCCCTATTATACATCAAAACGTGTATAAAAGCGAATGATTTAACGAATTATAAAGATAGCTTTTAATATCAGGAGGTTAATTTATGTCAAAGACGGTTGTAGCTTTGTTCGATAATCGCGATTATGCCGAAAAAGCGGCAAGACAGATCAAGGACAGGGGTTTGAGGACGGAAGACATCTCGATAGTGGCAAAGCAAGGTGACAATGAGCATGAACAAGGAAGGACGACGGCGACCATGGGTACAAAGGGCCAGTCAGGCTTTATGGGCATGGGCGGCATGGGCGGCGGCGCGGGAGCGGGCGGCAAAGCAAAAAACGACAACATATCTGACGGCGTTATCACCGGCGGGATACTCGGCGGTCTTGCAGGGCTTCTAATCGGCGCCGGAAGCATGGTCATCCCCGGGTTGGGCATCATCGCGGCGGCAGGACCTATCACAGGGCTGCTGTCGGGGGCGGTTACAGGGGGAGTTGTAGGAGGCCTCGTCGACCTGGGTATCCCGGAAGACAGGAGCAGGCAATATGAGACCGATATCAAAGCAGGCAAGATTTTGTTCAGCATGCGGACCGAAGACGACAAGATCGATGAAGTGGCTTCGATACTGCGCAATAATGGGGCGACCAGCGTAGATACCTATTAACCTTATGTGAACTATAACCTTAAGTGAACTGAAAAGGATATTATAGGCGGGGGGGGGTGTAAGTGAGCAACCCCGCCTTTTGGTTCAGGCGTCAGGCGCAGGCTTTTTTGTACCGACGAGGACTTGTTCTTCCATCGGTTTGTAAATACTGCGGTGCAGTTTTACCCTGCTCACGATCTTTCCATCCTGACGTGTTATTTTGAATGTGTCCACCGTATAACCCTTTTTGCCTTCCTGCTTGATTCTGGTCTCGCCTTCGGGCAATGTCGGATCATTAATACGAACGACCTTGAAATCCTTTTCTTCAATAGTTTTGGTCTCAATTTCAATCGTGCGTCCGGGGAATTCATTTGTTCCGATCAAAGTGATATTGAGGCGGTTTGATTTCGATACGCTTGTCAAAATTTTCAGCGGCCAGTTTGTGGAGTTCCTGAACTTAAAATCCGGATCGCCGTATGAAACGGTAGCGTCTCTGCCTCTGGGGACATAACCTACGGTAAATGTGTGGTTGCGTCGTTCCACTATTTCAAGCCCGGCATATAAGGCCGCGTTGTACAGCGTGCTTGATACCTGACAGATTCCGCCTCCGATGCCATCGATGACTTTACCGAGATAATAGGCCCTCGCCGTCTTGTATCCTTTCTCAGCGGTGCGCTCCCCCACGACCGTATTGAACGAAAATACCTCGCCCGGTTTGAGTACCAGTTCATTCATCTCAGACGATGAAAGGACGATGTTGGTCTTCCTGTTTTTGTCGCTTGGCGCGGTTGCCGGGAAACTTGTTGACATTGTGGCGAGATTGTCGCGGAACAGCAAGCCCGAGGCGATTTCCGACGTGATTTCCGGAACACGGACATCCAAGGGGAGGTTGACGTCAATATCGTCCTTATTCAAGGAATCCTTCAATATGCCCGAAAGTACCGTCTTCTCGATGTGTCTGCCTGTGATATGATCAACAAGGACGGGCTGGTTTGATACGACGTCATAATAGGCATTTGCAACTTCACAGTTGATGCGGTCGAGGGCGTCATCCAATTCTATCTGCGCTTTCTGCCTGGTGATCAATTCGATTTCCAGCGACCCGCTCCTTCTGCCCGCAATCATTTGTTCGATTGACGTTCTTACCTCATCCAGGTCGATTTCCCTGCCGTGGTGACCAGTATGTATTGACGCGGTACCATCCCCCAAATTAAGCACAGGATCCTCGACGGGGATGAATATGGAGTTGTAGAATCTTTTGAGTTTGGATTCAAGCTCTGATTTATCGTAGGAATAATTTACCGGGATATCGCATGTACCCAATTGCAGCGCGGCAATCTGATACAGCCTTTGCAGCGTGGTTCCGCTATGGCCGATCGCATACGCTTTTTGCACGACGTCCGGTATGTCGTACCGGACTCCGATATCTTCGTATGTAAAGTCCAGTTTGGATACCGGTGTCTGCAGCGATATCGCCAATCCGCCAATGTCCTTTACAAAGACATCGGAAAGCAAGCCTGTCGCCTCTTGCTTTGACAGGTTGCCGACATCGATGCTCTGGATTCCGACGCCCTTATAGATATGCTCATATCCTAGCAACGTAAATGTAATCTGCAATGCCGCCGCAAAAAATATGAAGACGGATGCAAACAATGAAATCAGGACTGTTTTTAGTTTTATGGGACGATACTTATTTACATCATAATTATGTATTTGGGGCTGTTCCATTACATACCGCCTGTCGCGCCGGATGTTGCTTTTCTTTGAATATTATCGCACAAGGGATGATAAAAGCTCAATAAAATTTCTATTTCCCAATTATTAATTTTGTATTACATGTTTGATTTACATGGCTGAAAGGTATATTACAGGCGATTTATGACAATAATTATGTATGGAAAGCGCAGGTAAATTTAGTACTATGTTCACAAATATAGCAAATAATGAAGTAAAGACAAATGAAAAATCTGGAATCGTCAGACGATTCCTGAAGTTCATTTCTATGAGCGTCGGCGTCGGTCTGGATGTCGCGACCACAGGCGATGCGGACGAGCGGAGAGCCCTGATTCAAAGCCTTCAGGATGCCAGGGTGGAATGGGCTGAGGCCGTCAGCAACTTTGAGCAGGTCAGCGAGCATGATATAGTCGATTACTATATCTACCGCATGAAGGCAAGTCAGACCAGATACCAGTATTTCCTGAGGAAGGCCAAGGAATTGCGGCTGAAAATGACCGTTTAGGCATAAAAACTAAGCGGTATAAAAAGCAGGCCAAGCCCATATATTTTAAGTGAAGCTATCGTCACAGGAGGGGCCAAAGTGGATATATGGGTCATTGCGGCATACGCGCTCGGGCTGGTCGTGCTCATACTTCTGATCAGGTTTTTCCTGCTGCCTTTTAAGATTTTGCTGAAGCTTGTCTACAATGCTTTGTTGGGCGGGGCCATACTCATCCTTTTTAACTATTTTGGCGGACTGATAGGATTCACTCTTGCATTGAATGTTGTTTCGGCTTTTGTAGCCGGCCTTCTCGGTATTCCCGGGGTAATACTGCTAATTGCGCTTAAATTGATTCTTGCCTGAAGACTTATCTGATGAATAAGACTTGTCTGATGAATAAAAACCTTCCTGTTTTTCAAGAATAATCTGTATGATGGTAGAAATAAGATGGCACGGCCGAGGCGGCCAGGGTGCGAAGACAGCTTCGCTGCTGCTTGCGGAGGCGGCGTTCAACACGGGAAGGTATATACAGGGATTTCCCCAGTATGGCCCCGAAAGGATGGGTTCGCCTATCACCGCGTACAACCGCATAAGCGATAGCCGGATATCCATACACAGCGAGATCGACTATCCTGATTATGTGGTCGTGATAGACGATTCTCTCCTCAATTCCATCGAGGTGACCGACGGCTTGAAGAGCAGCGGCTCGCTGGTGCTTAACCTGTCTGCGGAGAAGCAGCAGGCTTTTCGTGAAGGAAGAGATATCCCGGTTTTTATAGAGGGATTTACCGGAAAAATATTCGCGCTTGACGCACGCGCTATTTCAATGGACGCCGTCGGCCGGTATTTTCCGAACATTCCGATGCTTGGCGCGTTGATAGGCGTAAGCCGTCTGATCGAGCGCGATGCGTTTCTCGGCGAGATGCAATCGCTATTTCAAAAAAAGTTCAGCAAGAAACCTGAACTTGTCGAAGGCAATATGAAGGCGCTCAGGCGGTCTATCGATGAAGTCGCGCAGCTTGTACTTCCCCGGAATGCGGATGTTCCGCCCAACCAGGCAAAGCCGGCGAAGGTGAATCAGGCGAAGGCCAATCCGGCGCATGATGGCGCAGAAGCGGAAGCAGGCAGCGTCACAGGCGAAGAAAACGAGGACTGGCGGCAGATGAGTCCCGGCGGCACGATACGGTCGCCCGGCAATTCAGCTGAATACAAGACGGGTGACTGGCGGTCGATGAAGCCGGTCTGGATCGTCGAGAACTGCACGCAGTGCCTGTTGTGCTGTCCCGTCTGTCCGGACGTGGCAATCCCTGTCGACGAGACAGGCAACCGGACTGAATTTGATTACGAGCATTGCAAGGGCTGCGGCATATGTTTCAAAGTCTGTCCTTTCAATGCCATCGACTTTATTGAGGAAGGAAAATGAATATTATCAGGGATAAATTAAGCGGCAACGAGGCCGCCGCTATTGCAATGAAGCAGATCAACCCGGGCGTGGTGGCTGCGTTCCCCATAACCCCTTCGACCGAAATACCGCAGTATTTCGCAAGTTTTGCATCCAGCGGCGCTGTCGATACAGAATTCGTGCCTGTGGAGTCGGAGCACAGCGCCATGTCGGCATGCATCGGGGCGCAGGCTTCCGGCGTCAGGGCGATGACCGCGACCTCTGCCAACGGACTGGCGCTTATGTGGGAAATGCTGTACATCGCTTCCTCGCTAAGGCTTCCGGTAGTTATGGTGTGCGTAAACAGGGCATTGTCAGGCCCGCTCAATATCCACTGCGATCACAGCGATGCTATGGGAGCCAGGGATTCCGGATGGATACAGCTTTACTCCGAGAACAACCAGGAAGTATACGACAATATGCTTATGGCTGTGAAAATAAGCGAACATCCTGACGTAAACCTGCCTGTAATGGTCTGCCAGGATGGATTCATAACATCGCATTCGGTGGAAAATATCGAACTGCTCGATGATAAGACCGTACGTGATTACATCGGCGGATACAAACCCCTCTACAGTCTGCTTGATGGTGACTGGCATGTCTCGGTGGGGCCTCTCGACCTGCAGTCTTTTTATTTTGAGCATAAGCGCCAGCAGTTGGAGGCCATGGAGAAGGCATCCGGCGTGATTGAGGATACGGCGAAAGCATTTGGTGGATTGACAGGGCGCGGCTACCCATTTATTGAAGAGTATCCTGCAGACGATACGGGAGCTGCGGATGTCGCGCTTGTCGCATTGGGATCCGCCGCCGGTACTGTAAGGCATACGGTCGATTTGCTGCGGAAGGAAGGTATCAACGCGTCGCTTGTAAAAATCAGGGTCTACAGGCCTTTCCCCGCCGATGCCGTAGTCGCGGCTCTTAAAAAATATATGGCTGTGGGAGTGATGGACAGGGCATCGAGCCCCGGAGCTATCGGGGGACCGGTATTCACCGATGTTGCCGGCGCTTTGTATTCAGGCGGAGTCTGCGGCGGTCGGCCTGCAGGCGGCGCATCCGGCAACGGCAACGGCAGCGGGCCTGCCGTGATTAATTTTATATATGGGCTCGGCGGGAGAGACGTCAAGGAACATCATGTCAGACAGGCATTCGGAAGACTGCTGGATATCGCGCGCGGCGGCGAAAAAGGGCCGACGGTCAACTACCTCGGTTTAAGAGATGTTTAAGAGATTAAGAGATTGAAATCAGGAACCATCAGCTATTCGGAGAAAGGAGGCCTGACAGCATAAGATACAATTTCAAAGAAGTCATGAAAAAAGAAGAACGGTTCACCGGAGGCCACAGGATGTGCGCCGGCTGCGGCGCGCCGGTCGTAGTCAGGCATGTGCTGAAGGCGCTGAATGCCGATGAGGATGCGGTCATCTGTTCCGCCACGGGATGTCTTGAAGTGTGCACGTTCATATTCCCATATACTTCATGGAAGGACTCATTCATCCACAGCGCTTTTGAAAATTCCGCGGCCACGCTTTCGGGCGTCGAAGCGGCGTACAGGAACCTGCGCAGAAAGAATGCGGTCCGCGAAGGTGTGAAATTCATCGTCTTCAGCGGCGACGTCGGGTCCTACGACATAGGGCTGCAGTCCATGTCGGGGATGTTCGAGCGCGGGCATAAGATAGTGTATGTATGTTATGATAACGGGGCATATATGAATACAGGCGTCCAGAGATCGTCGGCGACGCCGCGTTTCACCGATACCACCACTACGCCGGCTTCTGCCGGTTCACCCGGCAAAAGACAGCCCGTAAAGGATATGGTAGCCATAGCCGCCGCCCATGGGATAGCCTATGCCGCTCAGACCGCCGCAGTGGGCAACATGAAGGACCTTTACGAAAAAGCGGATAAAGCTTTGAAAGCCGACGGGCCGGCATACCTCAATATCCTTGCCCCATGCCCCCGCGGTTGGAGGTACGATACGCCCGACCTCATGAAGATTAATAAGCTCGCCGTCGATACGAATTTCTGGCCTCTTTATGAAATCAGGGAAGGAGTGCTGCGGATCAATTTCAAACCCCAGAACAGGAAGCCCATCGAGGATTTTCTTAAGCCCCAGGCAAGATTCCGCCATCTGTTCGAAGAAGGCAACAGGCAATACCTGCAAACGATCCAGGAGGAAGTCGACAGAAGATGGGACAAACTCAATCGTATGGAAGGACCCCTATGATATATGGAAGGGCCCTTATGGTATTAAAAAGGGGCTTGCCCGACATATCCGTCAAGATACTTGCAGCCCTTGTGTTCATCTCTTTTTCGCTGCGGTTCATAATGATATTCAAATACGGCAACAGGCTGACCCTTTCGAGTGACGACCTCAACTACGTGCAGAGCGCGGTGCTGCTGCTGAAGAAAGGAATATTCACCTTCTTCAACCGCCCTGAGCCGACTGTATTTGTCATGCCGCTGTATCCTTTCTTTCTTGCGGTCATCTTCTCGGTATTCGGCGCCGGCCCGGCCGGAATCACCGCGGTAAGGCTGGTCCAGTCGGGACTGGGGGCTTTGGATATAGTACTTGTATACATGATAGCTAAAACGCTTTTTGGAAAGTGGGCGGGCGTGATCGCTGCTGCCATCATGGCGTTCTACCTTCCGGCCATCACGACGTCCGGTTATATCCTTACCGAAAATCTGTTCACCACCATATTTCTGCTTCTGATATTTCTTTCGCTTAAATACACCGCGGCTCCCAGTGCTGTCAAGTTCGCTGTTATCGGCGTGGCATGGGCGCTCGCAGTCCTTATCAGGCCTACCATCGCATTATTTCCGGCGTTTCTTCTTATATATGTACTTATCTATTATAGAAAAGAGGACAAGAGGAAGGCAGGCAAAAAGCTGTACCGTACCGCCGATATCGTCAGATACGGGGCGGCGATGGTCTTCTCGTTCGCGATAATCATGCTGCCGTGGGTTGTGAGGAACTATAAGGAATACGGTGAGTTCATCCCTCTTTCGGCTGCCGGCGGCAATCCGATGCTGCAGGGGACCTACATCAATTACCGGGTCGAGCCCGGACAAACTGCGACTTACAGCGAAGGCAAAACGACATATGAAAGGAACCGCAACGAGGTCAATGCGGCCAAAACGCGGATATCCCAGATCTTTTCACAAGACTTCGCAACATATCTCAATTGGTATACGGTCGGCAAAACCAGGCTTTTCTGGGGAACGGTCTTCTATTGGAGGCAATTCTTCGGTATAAACTCGTCGATGGTGCTCAAATACCATTACTTCATCCTTCTGGGGTTCCTTGGCATCCTGCTCGCGCTTGCGAGGAACTTCAGGAAATATTTCTTTCCTGTATCAGTTTTACTGTATTTCAACCTGGTACATTGCGTCTATATGGCCTTTGACAGGTATGCCTACCCGCTGATCCCCATACTTGCCATATTCTGCGCATTCCTCCTGCTGGAAGTCCTCGGCGTTTTCAGAAAATACGTTGTAAAATCGACATTCTAATGAGCTGTGCGGCGGCATATAAATTTTAGTGACGCCATAGAACGGAGGCAATCACCTTAGATGCAGAGCCTGGAGAAGAGTATCGAGCAATTTTACGGTATAAGCGTAAGGAATCTCAATCCTTACAGGGATGGTTACCTCGTGTTTACGCCTTCAAAGAAATTATTTATAAAAAAAACCAATCTTGGCTCCGAAAGGATCCTTTTTGTGCATGGGGCCAAGGAGCATCTGCGCAGGGCGGGCGTCGAGAACACCGACAGGTACATCGAAACCTTCGACGGCAGGCCGTTCATCGAGCATGAAGGCAGTATATATGTCATGATCAATGCCGTAGAAGGAAGGGAATGCGATTTCGACGACCGGAGCGATATTAAGGAATCAGCCATATCCCTTGCCGAAATACACAGCGCGTCGAAAGGCTATGTGCCACCGGCCGGCGCCAAGACGCAGGATGAACTCGGCAAGCTCCCTCTGAGCTTTTCCAAAAGGCTGGATGAGATCCGTAAGCTAAAAAAGATCGCTGCCCGTGGTA
>CAZCKQ010000067.1:0-8788 GCA_964499315.1 uncultured Eubacteriales bacterium
TGTACACTATTCTGTATATTCCCTCGATGAGCGGCAATTCCAGCGATACATCCGGATTATCCTTACGCATGCTGTCAAGGAAGGATTTAACGACCTTCAGGGTCTGAAGTCCTTCCAATTCATATTGCTTCATTTCCGTCTGGACATCCTGTACTTTTAACCCCGAAACAAGCTTTCTGCCGGCCAGATAGCTTCTGCCGCAAAAACAGGACGCAATCAGATCGCCAAGTCCGGCAATGCCATATACCTTTTCTTCCGATGCGCCAAGAGCCCTTGCAAAATAACCAAATTCGTACAACGCCCTTGTTATCAGGCTGGACTTCAGGTTTATCCCGAATCCCTTCCCGTCGTAGTAACCGTCAAGAAGGCCGGAAGCAAGCGCTATCACATTCTTCAAAGCGCCGCATACTTCGGCTGCAACGATATCGCTGCTTGTATATGTGCGCAATATGTTTTTTACATAGTATATCCTCTGAAAATCCTGCGCCGTATCGCTTGACACCGATGAAACAACCGCGTTGCACGGCATTGACATCGGGGCGTCAATCCTGTAATTAGATGCTATTTCACTGTAGATATTGGGTCCTCCCAGTGAACAAATCCTGTCATATTCTATATTTAAGATGTTTTTTATCAGGGAAGATATCCTGTAGAATTTACCGCCGCTGAAATGGAACCCCTTCACAAGCGAAATGACCTTGCAGCCGCTATTGAAATAAGGTTTCATTTTTAAAAGCGTTTGCTCCGAATATCTGGATGGCACCGCGAATACGCAATGCGTCGCACCCTCCAATGCCTCGGCGACCGATTGCGTAAAATGTATATTCTCGGGTATCAATACGTTGGCGAGATCCGCATAATCGGGATGCACCCTGTTCTTAACCAGCTGCCGGAATAATTCGTCCCTTCTGATGTACATGCGGATCTGCGAGTCGGGGAAATTTGTTTTCACATTATCGGCAAGAACGACAGCCATTGTCGTACCGAAACTTCCAGATCCGAACAGTGCAAATTTCATTATCTGCCTCCGAATGCAGAAGGCATTTATATGCCTTGCTTTTTTAATTGTAACAATTCAACTAAAAATGTGTCAATATCAGGTAAAGACAATCATATATGCCACAGGAAATACAAATGAAATTATCGCTATAATAACGGCCATTACGGCGCCAAGCCTGCTTCCGTTATTCCAGTTCCATCTGCCGAAACTGATGGTCCTTATCATTATCCATACCAGGAATAATATGGCGAAAATTCTTTGAAAGTTCATTATCAGTGCTCTTCTTCCCCCTCAGTCATCAATGATCTCACGAGAAGCCCGGTCCTCCTGATTTTAAACGACACCTTGAGATTAAAAACAGAATCCTTATATTTTTCAAGCCAATTATAATCATCCCACTTTTCCCAATTGGGGAAAAGCATGCGTGCCTTTGCCCCAAAGCCGTTTATATCTGAATTGTACTTCTTCGCCGTATCTTCCAGATAGCGCATTATACCTTCTTTTAGGAATTCTTCGGTTGCCTTTTCAGCAATAGCGATGTTGCCAATGTCTTCATAATTCGCTGAGCTTTGGATAGAAGCAAAATCACCCTCAAGATTTATTTTCAGATTGATATGGGGCTTATCATCCTCGATTTTTACGGTATAACTCGGGCTTCTGTTCTGCCTGATCCTTAAGACGATAAAAGACCCTTCATCAATTGGGTCCGGAACGCTTAAGAATGACGTTTGGAATTTGCCTGAAGTGATCAAATAGAATTTTGCGCCCTCCCCATCCATAGTCCCTACCATCATGTCATTCCTGAATAGGGCAATGCCCATTATTTCCGTCCGCGGGCCTCCTATCCTCGGTATCATCCCTGCTTTGTAATCCCCGGGATGCGGTGTGTCACGGCCCTTTTGAAGCGCCGTCGAATTGCTCAGATTGAATTCATCGACCGAACTATATATATTGACGGCTTCAAGCGCGACAACCGGCTGACTGTACCTTGATTCCATGCTGTTATAAAACGAACGGACCGTGGAATCGACGCCAAATCCGGTATAAGTGTACGAACCGTTGACAAGTTCGTAATATTTAGCTTCATTCATAGTGAATATTTCAGATGAAGCCTTAAGGAATTCATCCGCCGGACCGTAACAAACGAAGATATTGGTTGTAGGTCTGAATTGTCTGCCTCTTATTATGCCGTGTATGAATCTGTGCAACCCTCCCATTCGGGCTAAATCTTCTGAAATGACGATTTGTTTTGTATGAGAAAGGTTTATCTGTTTACCGATGTAATTCTCAATCAAATTCAACGCGGAATTAATTGAATCCGACTCTGCCGTTGTTACGTATGATGCCTGGTTGCCTTGTCCGCCGCCGCCCCCCGATACCCCGCTCTGGGTTGATCCTCCAGGTATGGCAATCTTCAAAGACACCCTCACATAAACGAGATTAGCTGTGTCGATTCCGACGGCCAGAGGATATGCCATGTCTTCAACCTCCCTTGAATCATAGCATCCCGATACACAGCATATAAGAAATATAACGGCCAGAATTGCGATTATCCTTTTGATGCAGATTCTCTCCTTTCTTTGCGGTTGGTATTTGCCTTCTTCTTTATGCCTGCGATTGCGAGCAGCAGGATTACATAAACAAATGTCAAGACCCATGAGTAAGTATGGACAAATATAGTATCCATTTTGATCGTTGCCGATATGCTCGGGGGGATGAAGGTCGCTGTGAAAAGGATGACGCCAAAGGGCAGGATCATAGGCTTATAATCCTTAATACCAAATATATTGCAGAATATCTGTATACTTATCGAAAAAATTGTGCTCAGGAACAATAGCGCCGAAGCCACCCATACGATTACAAATACGGGTTCTACCCTTTGGAAAAACATGCCGAACTCGATCAGCCTCGAAAGCTGATATATGGGCATGTAGTTCTCCAATGCGGTCGGATAAGGAAAAGCGCCGAGATATACGATGACGGAGGATATTAAAAATATCGAAGAAGATATAACCGCGGTCATGCTTGCAGATTTCATCGTTTTCATATCCGGGATGTGCGGAACGATAAAAAACAGCAGCACTAATTCCGAGAAGACGGCAATTTTGTTGAAACCCTCAAAAAACAACTTGTTAGCGCCGCTGCCCATTATAGGAAAAAGATTATATAAATCCAAATTCGGGATGTTGCCTATTAATATCAATACAAAAGCGGCGACTATCACCGGCACGGCTATCGCCTGCAATCTGGCGATGGTCTCTATTCCGGCATACGCCCCAACTATGATGCAGATCAAAAAAAAGCCCATGACAAAGCTTAGAGGCGACATGGTCAGGGCGATCACCTTAATGTCCTCGGCGAATTCTCTCAATGTAACTATGTTCAGAAAGAACAGCAGACCAAAAAAAAGCAATCCTGTGATGATTTTTAGCGTACTGCCTCCGGTGAAATGCGCAATATCCAGGAGGTCCATACCTTTAAACTTCTTATAAAGCTTTAGTATTATCGCCAATGCCGCAAAAGCTATGAGTGAAACATATATCGCAAGAAGCCATCCGGCAGTGCCGGACACCTCAACCATCCTTCTGGGGAAATTCAAAAAAATCTTAAGGGAAATCGCGTTCATCAGGATGGCTGTCGTCTCCCACTTTCCAAAAATCTGCTTATTTTTTGCTGTCATTTTGGACGCTCCATTTCCTGCTGATTTTCTCCTGCTCCGCCGCGACTTTTGCATTTACGTAATCCGGCCTGTATTCCTGCTTCCATATCGGCGCGCGTGTTATTCCGTTAACGAACATCTTTGACAGCCTCGGCCCGAACGGAGAAAGAAACCTCGCGCCGAAAGATTTCGCGGACGCAAGCCATGTTCCCTGTATGAACAATCCGACAGTAATGCCGAGGAAACCTGCGAGCGCGCCGAGTATTATATACATAAAACGTATGATCCTTGTTGCAAACGCAAACGAAAAGTTCGGCATTGCAAATGAACCAAGCCCGGTCAGGGCGACGATTATTATCAGGATGGGGCTTATAATATTCGCCGCCACCGCGGCCTCGCCGAGGATTAAAGCGCCTATGATGCCCAATGTGGGACCTATGGGTCCCGGTATCCTGATACCGGCTTCCCTGATAAGCTCAAATGATATTTCCATGATCATTATCTCCACAACCGACGGAAATGGCACTTTTTCACGCGCGTTGTTTATTGCTATCAGCAGATCGGTCGGTATCATTTCCTGGTGGAAATTAGTGATTGCCACATATAATCCCGGCAGTAATAATGTTGCAAGGTATCCCACCGTCCTTATGATTCTCATGAAATTGCCGTAAGGGAAACGGAAATACGCATCTTCGGGTGACTGCATAAGTTCTACGAATGTTGCAGGCATCACAAGCGCGAAAGGACTTCCCTGCAGCAGTACCGCCACTTTTCCGTCGGAAAGGTGTCCCGCCGCCCTGTCCGGCCGCTCGGTAGACAAAACTTGCGGTGCCGGTACGAATGAATTATCTTCAATTAATTGCTCAAGTTCCCCCGAATCGAATATATAGTCTATTTTTAAATCACTGAGGCGCCGCCTGACTTCATTGACAAGTGAATCGTTGGCAATGGTCTTGATATACATCATAACGCAGGGTGTGCGGCTCCTTTTGCCTATTTCAAATTTCTCGGAGACAAGGTTTTCATCCTTAATAATTTTCCTTATAAGTGCGACATTAATCTTCAATACTTCGGTAAAGCCTTCCTGAGGCCCGCGTATAAGCAACTCGGTATTTGGACGTTCGACTGTGCGGTGCTCCCATCCTTTGACGTCCATTGTCAAAGCTTCAGCCGAGCCATCCACAAAAAGGGCGCAACTGCCGAAGTTGACCTCCTCGATCACACCATCGTACTTATCAAAGACACCCAATTCATTATTGGTCATCAGGTGCCTGATGATAAATCCGAAATTTGCTTTTCCATCATGTTGGCTGTTGCTTTTAATTTTATTATTCTCAGGTCTATCCATCAACGAAGAAAGGATCATCAACGGCTGCAGTATATTGGTATTTATCATTTGCTTATTCACAAGCCCATCGATGAAGACAATGAAAGCGTCGACTTCAGCGCCTTTTATGTTTATGGCGAATTCGCGGATTTTGATGTCGATGTTCGCGGGCATGTTATAAATCTGTCTGATGGTATCAAGGTTTTGCTTAAGATTGCTGCTGATCTTCTTTTGCAGAAGGCTTTGGGAAGGCTCCGCCTTGCCTTGCTGGCTCTTCGGCTTTCCTCTCTTGCGTTCTTCCGGAGTTTCTTTCAGGATGAAGCCTTCGCTGTCGTCGGGCTTTTTATAAGTAAATATATCCTTGATTAGTTGTTTGAAGCCGGGCATCGGAAAAATCCTCCAATAATAGTATTTCTATTCAAAGGCCCTGCTATTACAATTTGAATGTATTATTTGTTATTTTGCCGTTTCCTTTCTTGATGAGATAAACATCCCATTTCCTTAAACCTAAGATATTGGCGAATTTCCTGTCAAATACTGCAAAATCAAATCTGTTCCTGCCTTTTATGGCGCTGCCGATGTCCATTGCAACGCAGTACCCTAGCCCTTTTATATAAAAAACGGTGCCGAATGGCCAGTACCTCTTATCTACGGCAACGGATATGCCCGGAATTATCGGAAGGCCGGAATTTGTAATCCCTTTGTCGTTTCCGCATTCCTCTGCAGACGGCGTGTAAGCCGTTCCGGTGAACTTACCGATATAGCTGCCCCTGTTTATGGCCATACGCGGTTCAAGACCCTGGAATAAAGTGTAGTTCTGCGGTTTAATGCCAACCGACGCAGCCATTTTGAGCGTATTCTGGAGCTGGATATTATCACTGACCAGCTCCTGATTCTGTTGGAAAAGCTCAATGTTCTTCTTCATCGTCTCCTGAGCGGTTTTGTCTGCAAGTTGGGCCTTAAGCTCCAAATCTATATTCGTCAGGTTGAGGTCGACGTTTTGTTTTTCGAGAAACGAATTGCGTTCCGTCAGATTAATGCTGTCGTCCTTAATATTTTGCAATTCAGTTTTAGCAGCTGACAGTTGCTTCATGATCTCGTTGTATTGAGTATATAACCTATAATAATTAAAATAGATTACCAATGATGATAGGAAAATCAAACATATCACAACAAAGTAAATGCTGATTTTTTTGCGATAGGACCTCCCCGCGTTCACCATCTGGTCCAATGCGCCGCTTTTTATCAGTTCAGAGTCGGCCAACTGCATAAAAACCTCCAATTTACATAAAATAATCAATCCTCTTTTTAGTCAACAATGGTAATTATTCGCAAGAATTGCCGGTTTAATACGTATTGGCCATGTTTTGCGCTATATGATATTATTTTGTAAAGCATACTGTTAATAAAAAGTATTGGAGGTTCAGATGGAGCGTTTAAGGAATATTGTTAGCAGCATGGAAAATGATCTGATTTGTTTAAGAAGAAATATCCATTCTTATCCGGAAGTCGGATTTAAGGAATATAAGACATCCGCCCTGATCAAAGACTGGCTTGAAAGTTGCCAAATTACTGAATACAAGGAATTTGCCCAAACCGGAGTCGCTTGCCTGATAAAAGGTACGAAACCTGATCCGGTAATCGGAGTCAGAGTCGATATAGATGCGATCTATGCCGAAGATAGAAAAAATACGCCTTATGCATCCAAAAATAAAGGAATTGCGCATGCTTGCGGCCATGATGTACATACAACCATTGGTCTTGGAGTGGCAAAGGTCTTTTCCGCACTCGCAGATTCGCTTCCGGGCAGTGTAAAGGTTATTTTTCAGCCTTCTGAAGAAATGCCCAAAAATGACGGCAACAGCAATTTTGACATCTATGAAGAAGCCCCCACGGGATTAAGGGGAGCAACTGTAGCCGTGAATGAAGGTGTGCTTTGCAACCCGGGTGTTGACGCGTTATTGGGAATTCATTGCTGTACCGGTCTTCGTGCCGGTCAGGTAGGTTACCAGTATGGTAACCCCATAGCGGGCGGCGCGAATTTCCATATTACGATATCAGGCAAAGCCGGTCACGCAGCTCTGCCGCATCAATGCGCTGATTCAATTATGATTGCGGCGCAGGTAATCACTGCGTTACATACCAACATGAGCAGGAAAATAAAACCGGGCGATCCGGTAACAATGACAATAGGTACGATCAAGGGCGGAACAAGGCGCAGTTCCGTATCAGGCAAGGTCGATATGACCGGTACGGTAAGAGCCTTTGATAATACGATGCTCAGCACAACTATCCCGGAAATGATGGAAACAACAATCAAAGGTATTACTGAAGCAAACAGCGCTTCCTATGTTTTTGATTATGGCGTCGATATAATGCCTGTAAAGAATGATGACAAAGTCGTAACGTCAGCAGCCGGATCGTTGAAGCAGCTTCTGGGAGATAATGCATTGGAGATGCACGAGTATGATTTTATTTCGGACGATTTCGCTTTTATGTCTCAGCTTGTACCGTCATTGTACTTGAAATTGGGTATATCAAATGAAAACAGTTCGACCCGGCATCCTCTGCATAGCGTCTATTTCGATGTGGATGAGAGCTGCATCAGCACAGGCGTACTCAGCATATCAAAAATAATCCTGGACATTTTAAATTCATAGATACTGAGGTGTTGAAATGCTAAAAAGGTCGCAATTCCATTGTTTTTTGTATTGGCGGTGCTCATAAGCTGGATACCATGGTATACCGGCGGGTCAGGGTTTTTGCCGATCGGAGTATCGGTTGCAGGGCTCATCATGACAGCCAACTCTATTTGATACTCACCATTGTATCCGTGATAGTTGCAGGTGCACTGCTGACTGTCACAAAAGGTAAACTCGGCTATGTATCCGCGGAAGGTACGTAAATCTTCCAACATAAACGAAAACCGGGCGATATTACTTCACCCGGTTTTTTTAATCTTTTTTCTACTGCCTTCGAACCCTGAAACGTGGTCGGAGTGACCTGACTCGAACAGGCGACCTCTTGCACCCCAAGCAAGCACTCTAAACCAAACTGAGCTACACCCCGACATAAAACTTAATTATTGTGTTTTACAGTTTCATATTATAAAGCATGATTGATATGCACGCAACCGTTAAGCGATAAAATCATTTTACCGTCTTTTTGAGGGGATGCATCACCGCGAGCGCAATGGCGCCTCCGACAATCGCCGTCACCAGCTGCGGCCATCCGAAAGAGAAGTAAAGCAATGTCGCTATTTTGGGGGGAACGCTGTACAGGCTCAGAAATATGGCAATAGATGCATATAAGAATCCGAATTTTACAAAAGATCCGGCTACGAGACCCATTATCTTATTCTCCCTGAGTATATAATAGAATAATACGAATATAAAATTACCTATTGCGATGAAGGGTGCAAACGGCAGAGGGACGGCTGCTCCGGTCAATATCGCGCCAAAGGGGGCTATTACCGCGATTAAGGCCCCACTCCACAAACCGGCAAACGTAGCGGCGATGATTAGAGACGCGTTAACCAGCGGACCGACAATAAAGTTGCTGTTGGGACCGAGCGGAATAAACCTTCCAAGGAATTGGAACAACAGGACTAATGCCAGAAGTATGCCAGTCCTTGTAATGAACTTAGTATCGGTTATCACCATATTATTCACCCCGCTAATAATATGATGATTCGGATCAGACGTTATACATAACCGGCTCAATCTGCTTTCCTTTTAATGCCTGAAGCAATGCAGGCACCAGAAGATCGTACCTGGCAACAATGGAGTTAATCTTCTTTAGC
>CAZCKQ010000068.1:0-8738 GCA_964499315.1 uncultured Eubacteriales bacterium
AGAGCGAAAACAAATCGTTCACCATCACCACGCCGTTCATACCCATGAGCGAAACAAGCAGAAGATTGGTGAAATTGAGCATACCCTGGCGGTCGGTCTGCCTGACCACCAGCAACGTGGCCAGGGCGATAAGGCTTATGGTAAACAGCACAACAGCGCTGAAGAAATCGATTTTAAGCACGGATACCACTTTGAACTGCGATAGGAAGCCGTCTGCGCCCAGCCACGCCGCAGCCCCCGAAGTCAACGAAACCAACATCTGAAACAGGACCACAGCGATACCGGCAGGCAGGCTGACCGTATTGCCGGTCTTCTTATCGAAGATGTTCACCAGCACTATCACAACCAAAGGTATTATCAGCAATAAAACAGGCACTATCAGAACCTCCTGTATTAAACTTTTTTAAACACTTTTAAAACACAAGCGCTATCAGCGCTACCAGCGCCAGCCAGATCACCGACCACGAGACGTAGGCCGCATGACTGCCGGTATTGGCTCTTCTGACCACATACGATAAACCACTTGCAACCTTTACGGAAAAAACGTCATATACCCAATTGATTCCTCTGTCCACCCACCAGAAAAGCCTTGCGGCACCGCCGACGAGAAGCATCCCGATATTATACGGGTCAAAACGGTGCTTCTCGGCAAGGTCATATATCCCATGCAATCCGGGCGCATAATGGATATGGTCTACAGCGCCCAGACCGCTCTTGGTTCTCTTCGAACCATACAGATGATTCAGCAGCGCCAGCAGCAGCACTCCCACCGATACCGCTACAAGCAGCCAGTTATGCGGCAGGCCTGCAAATCCTTCGCCTTCAAGCTTTGCTCCGAGCGCCGGCTGGATAAGTCCATTGATGGGCAGCGGATTGTACACGCCGAATACGATGCAGCCCAGCGCTATCACCGCCATGGGCACAAGCATCGGCCACGGCGATTCAGTCGCGTTGGCGCATGCCTTGCCCGTCTTACCCAAAAATGCCGCATGTCCGAGCTTCAGGAATGAAGCAGCCGTAAAGAAGGCGCCGATAGCCGCTGCCGCGTAAAATATCCAACCGCTTTCAAGGGCGGCGTCGAACACCAATTCTTTCGAGAAGAACCCATTGAGCGGCGGCAGACCTGAAATAGCGGCGGCGGCTACGAGAAAGCTGGCGAACGTCACCGGCATCTTCCTGCCCAAACCACCGAGCTCCCTTAGGTCGGTCGTCCCCGTCTGCCTCTCCACCGAGCCTCCGGTGAGGAACAGGCAGCATTTGTACATGGCATTGTTTATCATATGGAAGAGACCGCCCACTATCCCGACCGGCAACGCCGTGCCGATGCCGAGAATCATGTATCCGACCTGGCTTATCGCATGATATGAGAGCAATCTTTTGAAATCCTTCTGAATCAGCGCCATCATGACCGCAAGTATGATCGTGACCGCGCCGATGGCCATGACCACAACGCTCATCACGGTTCCGGGTTGCAGATCGAACAGCTCCAACGAAATCCTCGCCAGCAGGTATATCCCGAGCAGTTTCTCGAGGGCTGCGGGCAGTATCGCCATGAACGGAAGCGGAGCGTCGAGCGACGCATCGGGTATCCAGCTGTGGAACGGCATAGAGCCGCCTTTTGAGATGGCCCCTATCATCATGAATGTGAATGCGAAAATCCCCCAGCCTTCAACGGGCATATGCATCTTGTCCATTGCAAGCGTGCCCGAAACACTGCCTGCCATCCCGATTCCCAGCATGAGGCACAGGTCTCCGACGCCGACGAGTATGACGGCCTTGACTGCCGTTGCGAACGCCTCACGCCGCCCGGTCATGATCAGGGCGAACAACGTCACAAGAAGTCCTTCCCAGAAGAAGAGCATCACCACGAGGTTGGACGCCAGGACCGCTCCGGTGGCGAAGGCCACGGTGAGCAGAAGGTAAGCGTAAAACCTCTTTGAATTTGATTTATTCTTAAGAAATGATATGCAATACATCACGACAAGAAACGATAGTCCGGATAACGAGATAAATATGAAGCTGCTGAGACTGTCCAGCCTGATTGAAAAATCGATCCCGAATCCGCCCCATGGCACCGTATATACCAATTGCCTGCCAAATGTAATTATTGAGATAATGAAGCTGCAGGCAAGCGCTGCAAGGGCTATCCATCCATTGCCACCGTCGCTGCCGCCTTTTGCCGTAGCTGCGACTCCTTCAGCCGATACTGCCCTTGCCGGCAGCAGCAATATAATTACTGCCGCAACCGCAGGGATTGCTATGGCTGATATCAACAATGAAACAGTATTTTCGAATAATCCATTCATTTAAAAACCACCGCCATTTGCTGCACCACTGCCTGCACGAGTGCAGACGGGAAATTTATCAGAATGCCTCCGGCAAGCGACAATACCGCGAGTATTACGACGCTTGAAACCATCGAAGGAGATTTTTCGAAAGCCTCTATCTTCATCTCGCCAAGAAATACATTCGTGAATACGCGGAAAAGGTAAATGACCGTCAGGATAGCGCCGAGCACGAACACGAACGCCACCCACGGCTGGCCTGAACTTACCGCGCCGCCTATCACCATATATTTGCTGAAGAATCCGCCGAACGGCGGGATGCCCATGACGGAAAACGCACATGCGAGGAACGAAATTGCAGTCAACGGCATCGTCTTCATGAGACCGCCCATCTTTGTGATGTCCTTGGTCTTGGCATTCTGCTCCACGATCCCTGCGCATAGGAACAGCCCGCCTTTTGCCACGCCGTGCATCAAAATGTAAAGCAAACCGCCGGCCACGCCGAGGATGCTCCCCGTCGAAAGCCCGAGCAGGATGAAGCCTATCTGGCTCACCGTGGAATATGCTATGATCCGCTTGATGTCCTTTTCTATAAGCGCGGCGCCTGCCGAAACAAGGGCGCTGACAGCCGCAATGACCGGTACGGCGATATGCCATACCGAAGAAATATCAAATGTCATGAGGAACAGCCTTGCAAAGGCATACACACCGATCTTGACAAGCACGGCGGCATGCAGCAGCGAAGTCACCGGAGACGGCGCGACGCCTGCGTCCGGAAGCCATGTATGCAGCGGGAGCGTCGCCGATTTGGAAAGTATCCCGAAAAGAATCAGCAGCACAGCCAGGTCGCTTATCGGCTTCCCGACCATTGCCGTCAGGTCGAATGTGCCATATTGCTGATATACGGCTATAAATCCGAGCAGCATTACAAGCGCGCCGAAGACAGTCACAAGAAAAGCCTTGTCGGCCTTCAGCACATAGTCCTTCTCCCTGAAGAACCCTATGAGCCGCCAGCAGCAAATCGCCGATATCTCCCAGAAAAGATACATGAACACCATGTTCGACGAATATACTAGCCCCATCATGGAACCGATGAACAGCACCACCATCAGGTAATACTCGTTCTGATTCTTATAGTGGCTCACATAGCCGAATGAATAGAAGATGATTACAGCCCCGACCAAAGACGACACCATTGCCATGAACACCGCCAGGCTGTCGCCGTTCAATAAGAAATCCATGTTTAGCGGCAGCTGCACACGCAACCGGGCAGGACCACCCGACATAGACGACGGGATAAGCGCTGCGGAAGCGGCGAACGAAGCGGCAACAAAGACGAGAGCTGAAATGTTCCTCAATCTGGATGATAACAAAGACAACAGCGGAAGTAGAAAAGAACCGGCCGCGGGAACAAACACGGCTATAAGCAACAAAATTTCACCTGACATAGAAGTCTTGTCTCCCATGAAAACCGGGTCACCGGTAATCAGCTCTAAAAATTGGCTCCTCGCGAGCCATGCTTATTGTATACAAAACAGTATTGCAAGTCAAGTGTATGTAATCCTTCATTTCTTTATACTTGCGGCATCAGTACACGTGCGGCATCGTCGGCTGATTACTCGGTAATACTGCATACGACGACCCTGTCGATGCCGTTCAAGTCCTTTATTATGTGTTTTGTTGAATAAAGTTTTGCAATTTCCGGCTCGCCGTAAATCATCTGAGCCTGGTCATGCCCCACTTCGATAAATAGAGCGCCGCCTCTGTTCAAATAAAGAAATGCATTATCGATTATCCGTCTGACGTACGCCAATCCGTCATTTCCGCCATCAAGCGCCTTCAGCGGCTCGTAATCCCTGATCTCCCTCTGCAGCCTGCCGATTTGACCGGTCGGAATGTACGGCGGATTTGATACTATGATATCGAATTTTTTACCCCGTTGCTCGCCGATGCCGTGACCCTCGCCGGTACCGCCATCCGTGAAACATTCGAACAGGTCGGACCTGATAAAACGTATCCTGTCCCGCACTCCAAGGCGGCGGGCATTATCTTCAGCCACTTCAAGGGCTTCGGCGGAGATGTCTGTCGCTGTTACCCTGCTTTGCCTGATATAGTGCGCAAGACTTATAGCGATACACCCGGAGCCTGTCCCTATATCAAGGATATCAACAGTGTCGGGTTTGTCCGCGTATAGCCTTTTGTTGCAGCGCCTTATTACTGCCTCGACCAGTATTTCGGTCTCCGGCCTGGGGATCAGGACTTTATTATTTACATGAAAATCAAGCGACATGAATTCCTGCCGACCGGTTACGTACTGTACAGGCATACCGGCCGAACGGTCGCGCACCGCGGCATCAAACCTATCCAAATCGCGATCGTCGATTTCATCGTCAAGATGGGCGTATATATATGATTTATCTTTATTTAATATGAATGACAGCAGGATGACGGCTTCATTCTGAGAACCGGATAAAGAATCGGCATCTGCAAGTTTGGCTTTCGCAGAATTAAGTGCCTGCCGGATATTCAAGCGGCATCGCCTTCCTCCAGCGCTTTATTGAAGGCCGCAATAGCTACCTCGATCTGAGCGTCATCGGGCTCACGCGTGGTGAAATACTGAAAGGCCAATCCGGGCGCATTCAGTATCCGGGCAAAGATGCCCTTGCTCCTGCCGGCGGCCTTGAGCAATTCGTAGGACAGCCCCGCCACCAGAGGGATCAGAAGCAGCCTTACGGCGATATTCACAAAAATACTGTGCCATCCGGTGAATGAGAACACCAGGATACTCACCACCAGCACGAGGAATAGAAATGATGTACCGCAGCGCGGATGCTTGGTCGTGAACTTCCGAACGTTTTCTACAGTGAGCTCTTCCATATGCTCATAGCAATGTATGGTTTTATGCTCGGCGCCGTGGTACTGCCATACGCGCTCGATATCCTTAATGTTGGAGACCGTCGCGACATAACCGAAAAATAGTACTATCCTGATAAATCCTTCGAACAGGTTATATAGGACCACGCCGGTACCGGTCTTCTTATCAAATTGCAATAATCCTGCCAGCAGATTGGGGAGCAGCACGAAAAGACCGACGCTCAACACTATGGCAATCGCAACGGCCATGTAGATCATGCCGTCCTTCAGTTTTTCACCGGACGCCTTAGGTTCCTGCGGCTCTTGAGATTCCTGCTCATCGCCGCCCTCTTGCTGCTTGGCGGGCTTCTGGTCTTCTTCAATTTCAACGAACTGAGCAGAGAACACCAACGCCCTCATACCAAGGACGAGTTGTCTTACAAAATTGACTACGCCTCTCACAACAGGTATTTTTGCAGGCAGATCTTTTGCCGGTATGGGCATCGTCTCCAAGACAATCTCGCCGTCTGGCTTCCTGATGGCTATCGCAGCTTTACGCGGACCTATCATCATCAGCCCTTCGATAAGCGCTTGTCCCCCTACGGTAGTCACTCTGGACTTCTTTTCCGGGCAATTATTCTGTGTGGCCTTTTCATTGTCAAGGTCTGTTCTCATAATAAAACAGGCAGGTTTTGGCCTGCCCTTTCGATTCCTTCTCTATTATTACTTAATTATCCTTCTTTAATATTAAAGCGCTTCTTGAATCTTTCCACTCTTCCGCCGGTGTCGATCAGCTTCTGCTTGCCGGTGAAAAACAGATGGCACTTCGAACATATATCGACTTTCAGATCCTGTTTGGTCGAACCAGTCTCAAAAGTCTCGCCGCAGGCGCATTTGGCGATCGCCTTCTCAAAATATTTCGGATGTATCTTATCTTTCACTGTAACAACCTCTTTCTTATATATATATATAGCCAGCCTTATCGCTAAGACAGCGCTGTCTATTTTAGCATAAATGGACCTGCAGCACAAGAGATGATTTAACTTGGCGTCCCGGAGAGGAATTGAACCCCCATCAGCGGATCCGGAATCCGCTACCTTATCCATTAGGCCACCGGGACACGCCATCGGTCACAGTATTATTGTCATAATTACCATAGTATTATTATAGTACTATTGTAGAATAAACCACCCATATTATCAAGCCGCAATCCGATTTATAATCGGTTCATAATCCAGTTTACACGGAATATCGCTTTGTGTATAATTATTCGGGACCATTTCACGAATCGGATTATATGCAATATTTATGCATAACATTAAATCAAATTCCAAACGGCGAGGAGACTGAATATGCCCAAAAGAGAAGATATCCGCACAGTCATGATAATAGGCTCGGGGCCTATTGTCATCGGACAGGCATGCGAGTTTGACTACTCGGGGACGCAGGCATGCAAAGCGTTGAGGAAGCTCGGATACAGGATAGTTCTTGTCAATTCCAATCCGGCAACGATCATGACCGACCCCGGAATGGCCGATGTCACATATATTGAGCCGCTGAACCTCAAACGGGTCACCGAAATTATTGAAAAAGAAAAGCCCGACGCCATACTCCCCAACCTGGGCGGCCAGACGGGACTGAACCTGTGCGCCGAGCTGGCAAGGACGGGCGTCCTTGATAAATACGGCGTCAAGGTCATTGGTGTACAGGTGGACGCCATAGAGCGCGGCGAGGACAGGATCGCATTCAAGGAGACCATGAACAGGCTGGGGATAGACATGCCGAGGAGCAAGCCCGCATACAGCGTCGAAGAGGCAGAAGCCATCGCCGGCGAGCTGGGTTATCCGGTGGTCATACGACCGGCGTATACGATGGGCGGTACCGGCGGCGGATTGGTATACAACGTCGAGGAACTCAGGACAGTTGCGGCGCGCGGCATTGCAGCCAGCATAGTAAACCAGATACTTGTCGAGGAATCGGTACTCGGCTGGGAGGAACTCGAGCTCGAAGTGGTGCGTGACGCAAAAAACCAGTTGATAACAGTGTGTTTCATAGAAAATATCGATGCGATGGGCGTGCATACCGGCGACTCGTTCTGCGCCGCTCCAATGCTCACCATCAGCCCCGAACTCCAAAAGAGGCTCCAGAAGCACGCTTATGATATAGTAGAAGCCATCCAGGTCATAGGCGGCACGAATGTACAATTCGCGCACGACCCCAAGACCGACAGGCTGGTCGTAATCGAAATAAATCCACGCACGTCACGTTCATCGGCGCTTGCGTCCAAGGCCACAGGCTTTCCGATCGCGTTGATCTCATCCATGCTGGCGGCAGGTATGACGCTTGACGAGATCCCTTATTGGCGCGACGGGACGCTCGAGAAATACACACCCTCGGGCGATTACGTCGTAATAAAATTCGCGCGCTGGGCATTCGAGAAATTCAAAGGCTCGCAGGACAAGCTGGGTACGCAGATGCGCGCCGTCGGCGAAGTCATGAGCATCGGAAAGAACTACAAGGAGGCGCTGCAGAAGGCCATCCGCTCGCTTGAGATAAGCCGCGCAGGATTGGGGTTCGCAAAGGATTTCAACCAAAAGTCGCTTGAAGAGCTGATGGGAATGCTTATCGAGCCCACAAGCGAAAGGCAGTTCATAATGTATGAGGCGCTGAGAAAAGGCGCCGATATCGATAGATTGTACAAGCTGACGCATATCAAGCCGTGGTTCATACAGCAGATGAAAGAACTCGTCATGCTGGAGGAGGAGATAATCAAGCACGGCTGGTCCGGCCTGACCGATGAGCTATTGGTGAAAGCTAAAAAAGATGGTTTTGCGGATAAATATCTGGCAAAGCTGCTCGGCGTCGACGAAGACAAGGTCCGCGAGAGACGTCAGGCATGCGGAATGCATGAGAGCTGGGAAGCCGTTCCGGTAAGCGGCGTCGAGAACGCGGCATATTATTTCTCCACTTACAACGCTCCGGACGCCACCACCGTCAGCGACAAGAAAAAAGTGATGATACTCGGGGGCGGACCCAACAGGATCGGACAGGGCATCGAATTCGATTATTGCTGCGTACACGCTGCGTTCGCATTGCGCGACATAGGCTTCGAGACCATCATCGTAAACTGCAATCCCGAAACTGTTTCCACCGATTACGATACTTCCGACAAACTCTACTTCGAACCGCTTACCGTCGAAGACGTCCTCAGTATATACGAAAAAGAAAAGCCGATCGGCGTCATCGTGCAATTCGGAGGCCAGACGCCGCTTAATATCGCATCACAGCTGGAGAAGGCCGGCGTAAGGATACTCGGCACGTCTGTCAAGACCATCGACCTGGCCGAAGACCGCGATATGTTCCGCCAGATGATGGAGAAAATGGGCATTCCGATGCCTGAGTCCGGAATGGCGTCGAATCTTGAGGACGCGCTGGTAATAGCCAAAAAGATAGGCTATCCGCTTATGGTTCGTCCTTCATATGTACTCGGCGGAAGGGGCATGGAGGTCATCCATGATGAAACCATGCTCAGGAGCTATGTTGCCGCGGCTGTAGACGTCACTCCCGAGCGGCCGATACTCATTGACAAGTTCCTTGAAC
>CAZCKQ010000069.1:0-8687 GCA_964499315.1 uncultured Eubacteriales bacterium
AGGATGGCAGAAAGGATGAAACACATATGATCATTGTAATGAAATCAGGCTCAGATGACAGGAGCATCCGGGAAATTACCGGATTACTGGAAAACCTCGGTCTGGGCGTACACATCTCCAAGGGCAAGCAGCGCACAATCATAGGCGTCATAGGCGATAAAAGCGTTCTCAGCGAAGTGCCGCTGGCACTGATGCCCGGAGTTGAAAAGCTCGTCCCCATAATGGAGACGTATAAGCTCGTCAGCAGGACATTCAAACCCGAGGGAAGCGTCATAGAAGTCAAGGGTGCCAAGATCGGCGGCAAGCAAATAGCTATGATGGCGGGCCCCTGCGCCGTGGAAAGCAGGGATCAGATCTTCGAATCTGCGAAGGCGGTAAAGAAATCCGGAGCGCAATTCCTCCGTGGCGGGGCATTCAAGCCGCGCACATCGCCTTACGCATTCCAGGGGCTCGAGGAAGAAGGGCTCAGGCTCATGAAGGAAGCCGCCGACGAGGCCGGCCTGATCATGGTGACGGAGATAACCAGCGAGAGACACCTCGAGGTTGCGGATAAATATGCCGACATGTTCCAGATCGGTGCGAGGAACGTGCAGAACTTCCAACTGCTCAAAGAGGTCGGCAGATCGAAAAAACCTGTCGTATACAAGAGAGGCCCGGCGACTACAGTGGACGAATGGCTCAACGCGGCCGAATATATCATGAGCGAAGGCAATTACAGCGTGGTGCTGTGCGAGAGGGGCATCAAGACGTTTGAGACGTCTACGCGCAATACGCTTGACATCAGCGCCATACCGGTAGTCAAGAACATGAGCCATCTCCCCATTATAGTAGATCCAAGTCATGCCTCAGGCAAGTCGATGTACGTCCAGGCGCTCTCAAAAGCGGCTATCGCCGCAGGGGCGGACGGATTGCTGGTGGAAGTCCATCCGGACCCGATACGAGCCTTGTCGGACGCAGCGCAACAGCTTAATCCGTCGGATTTCGACTGCCTCTGCAGCGACATTTCGCAGATTGCTGCAATCATAGGGAGAGAATTCAGATACGGGGGGTGACGGTTTGGATCTTGATGTTGTCATCATCGGGCTCGGACTTATCGGCGGTTCGCTTGCAAAGGCCCTCCGCCAAAAACTCCATGTAAAAAGGATCACCGCCATAGACCCCTCGGACGAGGATATCAATGCGGCTCTGAGGGACGGCAGCATCGATGCGGGCTGCAAAGCTATGGATTTTACGAATGACGGTATGCCCTTCGATATTCTCAATTCCGATTTGATTTTTATCTGCACTCCCGTAAACAAAATTTTCGATTATATGAATTTATTTCAGGATATTTTTAAAGCAAAACAGGGCGGTCGGTCGGGCGTACGCCGGTCTTCCGGTCTGTGCCGCCCGGTGATCACCGACACAGGCAGCACAAAATCGGCGATAATGCAGCATGCCGCGGCTGCAGGCTATCTGGGAGATTGCTTCATAGGCGGCCACCCGATGACCGGAAATGAAAAGTCCGGTTATGGAGCGAGCTATGCGCATCTTTTTGAGAATGCATATTATATTCTTACTCCCCCGTCTCCCCCGTCTTTCCCGACTCCTCCGTCAGAAGCAGGCAAAGATGGCTCAAACCGTGGCCGCGACCTCGGCGACCGCGACTGCGACCGCGGCCGCGACCATGCGGGCCTTATCCTTCTGAAGCAGGTACTCGAAGGTATCGGCGCGATACCTGTAATCATGGATGCATATGAGCATGACAGGATTATGGCCTCCATCAGCCATGTCCCGCATATAATCGCATCAGCCCTTGTGAATCTGGTGGTATCGCAGCAGGAGCAAGCAGGTGACACAAAGGCGCAAACTCTCGCGGCAGGGGGCTTCAAGGATATAACAAGAATCGCTTCGTCGAGCCCCGGCATGTGGGAAGCAATAAGCATAAGCAATGCCGCGATGATAGACAAAGCCCTTGTCGAATATATTTCCATACTCGAGAAATTCCGGACCGACCTGAATTACGCGCAAAAACAAAGCAACGGTCTTAACAGCGCGAGCGGCATCAGCGGCGCGAGCGGCATCAGCGGCTTTTTCAGCAGCGCCAAGGCCTTCCGCGATTCGATACCGGCCGGCAAGGGCACGATAGCGCCATCGTGCGACATTTCATTGGATGTGGTCGACAGGCCCGGAATTATCGGTGAGATTGCAACATTGCTCGGCAATAATAATATAAATATTGAGAATATGAACATAACCAACAGCAGGGAGCATGAGAACGGATGCATGCGGATAACCCTGCCGGATACGCGCAGTGTAAATTTGGCAGTTGACTTGCTGGTTAAATACGGTTATAAAGTTTATATAAATTAGATAAATCCGACCGGGAGACGGATCGATGATAGTGGCGCAAAGCAAATCATTAAAAGGTACCATCGGCGTTCCGGGTGACAGCTCCATCTCGCACAGGGCGGTCATTTTCAGTTCCCTGTCCAAGGGCGTTGCTGAGATAAGCGGCCTGTCGATGAAGGAAGACTGTCTCAGCACGATAGACTGCTTCAGGAAAATGGGAGTGGCGATTGAAATCCTGCCTGAAGAAAACAGGGTACGGGTGAACGGTAAAGGCCTTTATGGTCTGAGGGCGCCTACCGCGGTGCTGAACGCGGGTAAATCGGGAACAACAATAAGGCTGCTGCTCGGCGTCCTTTCCGGGCAACCTTTCGCTTCGCAAGTTATAAGGGATGAATCGGTAATAAAGAAACCGGTCGGCAAACCGGTCCGGATGCTCAGATGCATGGGCGCAAACATCACAGGCAGGGATGACGGCAATTATAGCCCGTTCGTGGTCTCGCCCGCCAGACTTACAGGCATGACCTGCGAGCTTGCTCCCGAAGACGCGCATATTAAATCCCCCCTCCTGATTGCGGGCCTGTATGCCGAAGGAAGGACGACGGTACTCGAGCAGGCAAGGTCAAGGGACCATTCCGAACTCATGCTGAGATACCTCGGAGCAAAAGTTGAAATCAACGATGGGAGCGTCACGTGTGAAAAGCCGGGCAACCTGTATGCAAGGGATCTTTCAATCCCCGGCGATATAACGATGGCATCGTATTACATCACCGCATCGCTGCTGGTCCCCGATTCCCGTGTCACAATCGCAAATTCCGGCATCAACCCGACAAGGACCGGGATCATAAGCGTTTACAGGTCCATGGGGGCTAATATCGGCATAATCAACGAACACGAGCAAGGCAATGAAATGGTAGGGGATATCGTCGTCGAAACCTCGGATTTGAAAGGCACGATAATTGAGGAGCGGCAGATTCCATTCATCATAGACGAGATACCGGCTATAATCGTAGCTGCGTCGCTTGCCGAAGGCGTTACCCAAATCAGGGGCATCTGGCAATGCAAGATAAAAGAGACCGTCAGGATCAAATCGGTGATAGCCGAACTGCTTAAAATGGGCGCGAATATCAAAGTGACTGAGAATGATGTGGAAATCACAGGTGTGAGAAGCTTACGCGGAACCATCGTTGAATGCGGCAATGACCACTTGGCGGCAATGGCTCTGGCCGTCGCCGGTCTCGCCGCTTCAGGCGAGACGATGATAAGAAAGGCCCAGATACTCGACGCCGAGTATCCGGAATTCATAACCGTATTAAACAAGCTAAACGCCTGGAACTAAGCGTCTGAAACTGAGCGCCTGAAGCTAACCGCCTGACATTAGCCTATAGCCCAGTACCATCAGGCTGTCACTCAGATGGACGTTCTCAATAACAACATTATACGGCAGTTTGAGATCCATCGGCGAGAAATTCCAAATCCCCTTGACTCCCAGTTTTGCCACTCTGTCCGCCACTTCACGCGTATATTCGTACGGAACGGTGAGGATGGCAATATCCGCGGGGTCCTGCCTCATAAACTCTTCGATTTCATTGATATTCCTTATAGTGATGTTTCTTATCTTCCTGCCTATGATTGAAGGGTTGTTATCGAATATCCCCGTGAGACGGAAGCCCCGCTTCTCGAAATTCGTATAATTGGCCAGAGCTTGTCCCATATTGCCGGCGCCGATGATTATCACATTGAATTTCCGCTTGACGCCTAAGATCTTGCCGATCTCATTGAACAGCGATTCGACGTTATACCCGTACCCCTGCTGTCCGAAACCTCCGAAACAATTGAGGTCCTGCCTTATCTGCGAGGCAGTGACATCCATTTTTTGGCTGAGTTCCTTCGACGATATGCGCCTGACACCCGCAGCCAATAAATCTGACAAATAGCGGTAGTATCGGGGCAATCGCCTTATGACGGCAATAGATATCTTTTTTTCCGCTGGCATTATCAAACCGCTCCTTTTATGTAATTATTATACTATCTATGTTATTTTATTGTCAAAAATTCTTTTAAGAGGCCGTGCCGACCGTAACATCCGGTAATAGTAAAACCGGCTTTTTTATAATACCGGGCAAACGCCTCGATACGCGCCGCGTCGCGGAAGTCGTCCGGCAGCCCGCTGCTGTTGGCCATGAGCGCAAGGATGGTCTCGGCGATTAGCTGCACATCAAAAAACCCCAGGGTTTCCCGCGCGCCCGGTATCGTATCGCGAAATGAATCCGGGAGGCCTATCCTGATCCCGTTAATAACGGGGTTTTCAATCTTGAGCCTGTTGACGCCGCTATCGCCGAAATTGATAATAATGGCCGATTTCTTTAGCTTCATGGTTTTGACGCCGTCCATTCCGCCCCCGCCGGATATCCCGCTCCCGCCGGCGCAGAAGTTAATGACTATATCCGCGGATTTTGCGGCTGATTGTATATTGGAAGGCGCAATTACGGGCATGCCGGTATCGGTGAAGATTTGCCCGATTTCGGAGGGCGACGCGTTATACACGGCGGCCATTTTTATATAGAGTGATAGCATCCTTATCACATTCACCGCTTCGCCGCTTCCTGATAAAACGGCGCTTCCTGACATAACGCCTCCGACCGGTATTCCGCCGCCGAGCATCGACCCGCTTTGGCTTCCATCCTGTATAATAAGGACTTCCGCATATTTCAAGCCATGTGTATCAAGATAGGCTTTAAACAGATCAGGTAGCGCTATTCTTAAAAATCTGCGCCCTGTTTGCAAAAAATCGCATCTGTTGGCGGCCATTACCGCGGAGATATTGTCACAGACAGGGTCGAAAGGAGGATAGTTGCTTGGGAATATGATCCTGCCGCAGCTTTCAACGCGGCAGATGTCTTCGATCTGCCTGCAAAGCCTTCTAAGGCGCTCCCCTTTCAAGACCACGGAATCATCAAAGCCCGAAGATAATTCCAGCGCGAGCACCCCGACCGTTTGAGCCAATTCTGTTTTGGTGTAAGTAATACCGATGTTCCGATTCAACCGGCCAAGGACTTTTCTGATTCCATGGGTTCCAAGGGCGTGCGGCGGCGGCTGCCTTTCAGCGCTGCGCGCATCATTCGGGACCATTAAGGCAAAGTATTGCATTAGCTGTTTGAATATGACGGTTTCAGATCCTGTTTTAGTGTATTAACCAAAAAGGCTATATATGCCTTGGCTGCTTCGGCGTCATTGGATACCTCGGCATCATTAGCTTGGCTACCGCTTCATATTGGGGCCGGCCGTCAGCTTCGAAAAGAAATTCGTGAATTTTATCTTCGCATCCTGAAATATCTCTACTATCTTGAATTTTATTCTTACAGGAATATCGTCATTATCGCCGGATGAAGTGACGATCTTATACTCCTCCGCCGTAAGCGATTTTTTAAGCTCGGTTTTGAGCGAATCCGGCACTTTACCGTGTGACGCGTCTATGAAGCATAGCGGTGGGAACAGCACGCACCACCAGTTAGCGCCCCCGCCTTTTCCTATGGTGACCTTCAAAGCCTGGTAATATCCCGAAGGCAGGGTGACATCCCCGTATTGCTTTTCGGGAAACGGATCGCTGCCAAGCGATATATCCACGCTGTAATCCTTGCCCACACCCTTGATTTCGGAATCAACCAATTTCGTGATTTCCGGCATGTTCTCATTTATCAGGTACTTCGTTCGTTCGATGTCATGTGAATCTTTAAGTTTGAATTCCATATAATCCACGACCGCATCCCTGACCTTCAGCTTAAGCTCCTGGTCTTCCCTGGAATCACTGTTGGCGACGACATGCAATCTGATAAGGTTATCCGCGAGGCCTTGATTGATATTATCCGAGTAATTCGCGAGAAATATGAATAGCAGAAGCGCCAGAACGGGTACTATAAAACCAAGGACAGACAGCGCTGCATGCTTTTTTATTGTAAACCTGAATTGCGGCCTTTTAAAGATTGACAATATTCTATCCATTAATCCTCACCTTCTCATAGCATTATTGTCAATCAATAGACTATTTATACAAAATATAAAAAATGATTTTTTTGTTAACGAGATTCAAGAGAAGCCCTGATAAAATACTTAAACAGGACATGCGGCCTGTTGGGCCGTGATTTGAACTCCGGATGGAATTGCACTCCGATGAACCACGGATGGTCCGGAAGCTCGATTATCTCCACCAGCTTTCCGCTGGGCGACAGACCGGAAAGCGACAATCCATGCGAAATGAGCTGATCACGGTATCCGTTGTTGTATTCATAGCGATGCCTGTGTCTTTCATATACGAGTTCGTCGTTATACATCTTGCTTACCTTTGAACCGCCGGCAAGTTTGCATGGATATAATCCAAGGCGCATGGTGCCGCCTTTTTCATCGATGTCGCGCTGTTCCGGCATCAGGTCTATCACGGGATGCGGCGTACCGTCGCAGAATTCGGAACTGTGCGCACCAGCCAACCCGGCGACGTTCCTCGCGAATTCCACTACAGCCATCTGCATGCCGAGACATATGCCGAAATACGGTATCCTGTTCTCCCTGGCGAATTTAGCGGCTAGAATCTTGCCTTCGGTGCCCCTGTCGCCGAAACCTCCGGGAACAAGTATCCCATCGACTTTTCCAAGAATGCCGGCGACATTATCCGCGGTGAGGTTCTCGGAATTGACCCATTTTATCTTTACTTCGGCATCATTGGCTATCCCGCCGTGTTTCAGCGCCTCGACCACACTCAGATAAGCGTCATGCAGCTGGATATATTTGCCGCACAGGGCGATGGTGACGGTACGGGACAGGTTTTTCTGCCTGTTGACCATCTCGGTCCATTCCTGCAGGTCCACCTTGCCGCATGCCAGATTGAGCCTCTTGCATACAATATCGCCGAGCCCTTCTTTTTCAAGCATCAGAGGTACTTCATAAAGCGATTCGGCGTCTATGTTCTGTATGACCCAATCGGCTGGAAGATTGCAGAAAAGGGCTATCTTATCCTTCAGGTCTTTCGATATCTGCTTTTCGCTGCGGCATACTATGACGTCGGGCTGGATGCCGATGCTCCTTAATTCCTTGACGCTGTGCTGGGTGGGCTTGGTCTTCAATTCGCCTGATTTGCTGAGGAACGGGACCAATGTAACATGTATGTACATGACATTTTCCCTGCCGAGGTCCGTTGAAATCTGCCTTATGGCTTCAAGGAAAGGAAGGCTTTCGATGTCGCCGACCGTACCGCCGATCTCGGTTATTACCACATCTGTATGGTCGGATTTGCCGACCCTGTTGATCCACTCCTTGATTTCGTTGGTTATATGCGGGATGACCTGCACGGTACCTCCGAGATACTGTCCTTTTCGTTCCTTGTTTATGACCGACCAGTAGATCCTGCCGGTAGTGATATTATTGTTCTTGCCGAGGCTCTCGTCTACAAACCTCTCATAGTGGCCGAGATCCAGGTCGGTTTCAGCGCCGTCGTCGGTCACGAAGACCTCGCCGTGCTGGTACGGGCTCATAGTCCCGGGATCCACATTTATATACGGATCGAATTTCTGGATCGTGACGTGCAGTCCCCTTGCTTTGAGAAGTCTTCCGAGAGATGCGGCGGTTATACCTTTTCCAAGACCGGAAACTACGCCGCCGGTGACGAAAATATACTTAACGGACATGTCAGCATATTCCTCCTGTGTACATTACATATATTGTATCCATTACGGCATTATAGTGTCAACATAAACCGGAATTAATGTCTTTCAGATCCATCATTTTATTCCGTAGGCTCGGTAAGCGCCTTATACACTTCGGGACGCCGCGTCTTCAGTTGGAAACACTCTCCCAGACGCCTTTTTGTCACAAGGTCCCCATCCAGCTCCACGACCAGCATCTCTTCGACGATATCCTTGCTTTCAGATTCGGCTGCCAATTCCCCATATGGATCGAATACCATACAGTTGCCGGCATGAAATGAATTCATGTCCTTCAGGTGTGGCGCCGCGGCGCCGACCGCGTTGCACAAAGCCACATAACAGCCGTTGTCATCCGCTCTTGCGGGGTGCAGCTTCTTCCACAGGCCTCTGTTGAATAATACGGCATCTTCCCGATCCTGTTTGTCGACAGGGGTCCAACGCGTCAGGCATGCATGGGGGCATAACAGCAGCTCAGCGCCCTTGACGGCGAGGCACCTTGAAGTCTCGGGAACATTGTTGTCAAAACAGATTATCATGCCTATCCGCGCGAGCCTTGTTGAAAATACGGATATATTTGTCCCGGCTCTGAAATAAAAATACTCTTTGCGTGAGAGATGGATCTTGCGCTGCTTTCCGACAAAACCCTCAGGGCCGACCAGAAAC